>DATAGN010000230.1:0-14929 GCA_036263715.1 Ramlibacter sp. | reverse complement strand
CTGTTCGACGAGCCGGCGGCGGGCCTGTCGCCGGCCGAGCGGCGTGAGCTGGTGTCGCTGCTGACTTCGCTGCCCCGGCACATGAGCTACGTGCTGATCGAGCACGACCTCGACATCGCCCTGAAGGTGGTGGAGCGCGTCACGGTCATGCACAACGGGCGCGTGCTGCGGCACGGCACCCCCGACGAGATCGAGAACGACGCGCAGGTGCAGGCGATCTACATGGGAGGCAAGCACTGATGGCGCTGTTCTCCAGGAACAAGACCCCGGCGGCTCGGAGCGGGCCGCTGCTGGAAGTCCGCGACCTCGACGTCTACTACGGCCGCGCCCATGCGCTGCAGGGCGTGAGCTTCACGCTGGGCGAGGGCGTGTTCGGCCTGGTCGGCCGCAACGGCATGGGCAAGACCACGCTGTGCAACGCGATCACCGGCATGGTGCCGGCCACCGGCAGCGTGAAGCTGACCGGCGAAGAGATCCTGGGCATGCCGTCCAACGAGATCACGAAGCGCGGCATCGCGTACGTGCCGCAGGGCCGGCGCATGTGGCCGTCGCTGACCGTTGATGAGACCTTGCGTCTGGTGGCGAAACACAAGCGCGAGATCGACCGCGTCTACGCGATGTTCCCGCGGCTGGCCGAGCGCAAGTCCAATGGCGGCGCGCAGCTGTCCGGCGGCGAGCAGCAGATGCTGGCGATCGGCCGCGCGCTGCTGCTCGAGCCCCGCGTGCTGGTGATGGACGAGCCCACGGAGGGCCTGGCCCCCGTGATCGTGGAGCACGTCGCGCAGGCGCTGCGGGGCTTGGCGGCCGAAACGCACATCGGCATCCTGCTGATCGAGCAGAACCTGGGCGTCGCCACGACGGTGGCCGATCGCATCGGCGTGATGGTCAACGGCCGCATCGCGCACGAGATGCCGGCGCATGAACTGGCCAACGACAAGGCGCTGCAGGAGCGCTTGCTGGGCGTGCGTTCGACGGGCGACGAAGAAGAGGCGCCGGCGCAGCCGGAGCCGTCGACCGGCACGGCGCGTGTGTTCACCGTTCGCCGGGCGCATGCGGAAGGCGATGCGACGCCGCTGCCGGTGACCCGCACGGTGCGGGGGATCAACCAGTGGAATGCGGGGGCGGCGGATGCGCGGATCGCTGATGCGGCCCTCACCGATTCGTCATTCCCGCGGAGGCGGGAATCCAGGGCTTCCCAGGAGGACGCGCCGCGCAGCGGCGCTGGTTCGAAAGCCCTGGATCCCCGCCTGCGCGGGGATGACGGCAGGGGCCGCGGGAATGACGAAAGCAAAGTCATCCCCCTCCCCATCGCCGCCACCACCCAGCGCGCGGCCTACGTCGCCGGCACCTTCGACACCAAGGGCCGCGAGCTGATGTACCTGAAGCAGTGCCTCGAACGCCGCGGCCTGCGCGTGGTGACCGTCGACCTGTCCACCTCCGGCAAGCCCTCGTCCGCCAGCATCCACCCGCGCGAGGTGGCGCGCGCGCACCCCGAGGGCGAGAAAGCCGTCTTCACCAACGACCGGGGCACCGCCGTCACCGGCATGGCGCTGGCCTTCGAGCGCTTCCTGCTCTCGCGCCGCGACCTCGGCGGCGTGCTCGGGGCGGGCGGCTCCGGCGGCACGGCGCTGGTCACGCAAGGCATGCGCGCCCTGCCCATCGGCCTGCCCAAGATCATGGTGTCCACCATGGCCAGCGGCGACACGCGGCCCTACGTCGGCCCCAGCGACATCTGCATGATGTACTCGGTCACCGATGTCTCCGGCATCAACCGCATCAGCGAGCGCGTGCTGTCCAATGCCGCCAATGCGATGGCCGGGATGATGGCGCACCCCACGCACGCGTCCGAGAGCGCCACCAAGCCGGCCGTGGGCCTGTCGATGTTCGGCGTCACCACCCCGTGCGTGCAGATGGTCACGCGCGAACTGCAGGACCAGTACGACTGCCTGGTCTTCCACGCCACCGGCGTCGGCGGCCAGTCGATGGAGAAGCTGGCCGACTCCGGGCTGCTCGAAGGCGTGATCGACGTCTCCACCACCGAGATCGCCGACGAGATCGTGGGCGGCGTGCTGTCGGCAGGACCGACGCGCCTGGACGTGTTCGCGCGCCACGCGCTGCCCTACGTCGGCTCGTGCGGGGCGCTGGACATGGCGAACTTCGGCGCCTGGGACACGGTGCCGGACCGCTTCAAGCGCCGCAACCTGTACCGGCACAACCCGGGCGTCACGCTCATGCGCACGACGCCTGCCGAGTGCCAGGCCATCGGCGAATTCATCGCGAACAAGCTCAACGCGATGCAGGGGCCGGTGCGCTTCCTCATCCCCGAAGTCGGCGTGTCGGCGATCGACAAGCCCGGCCAGCCCTTCCACGACCCCGCGGCCGACCGCGCGCTCTTCACCGCGATCGAGTCGCGCTTTCGCGCCGGCCCGGATCGCAGGATCGTGCGCCTGCCGCTCCACATCAACGACGAAGCCTTCGCGCAAGCGCTGGTGGCCGCCTGGCGCGAAGCCGTGGCGCCGAACGAGCGCACGCGCAGCGCCTTCGCCTGAACCGAAGCAGGAATCCGCACATGGCACGCATCCCCCGGCAGGCAATCCTCGACAGCCTGCGCTCCAAGGTCCAGGCCGGCCTTCCCATCATCGGCGGCGGCGCCGGCACGGGCCTGTCGGCCAAGTGCGAGGAAGCCGGCGGCCTGGACCTGATCGTCATCTACAACTCGGGCCGCTACCGCATGGCCGGCCGCGGCTCGCTGGCGGGCGTGCTGGCCTACGGCAACGCCAACGAGATCGTCTGCGAGATGGCGCACGAGGTGCTGCCGGTCGTCAAGCGCACGCCGGTGCTTGCGGGCGTGAACGGCACCGACCCGTTCATGATCCCCGACGAGTTCCTGCAGCGCCTCATCACGCTGGGCTTCTCGGGCGTGCAGAACTTCCCCACCGTGGGCCTGATCGACGGCACCTTCCGCGCCAACCTGGAAGAGACGGGCATGGGCTACGGCCTGGAAGTCGAGATGATCGCCCGCGCGCATGCGCTGGACCTGCTGACCACGCCCTACGTGTTCAACGCGCAGGAAGCACGCGACATGGCCAGGGCCGGCGCCGACATCGTGGTGTGCCACATGGGCCTGACCACCGGCGGCGCCATCGGTGCCGACACCGCCATGAAGCTCGACGAATGCGTCGAGCCGATCCGCACCTGGGCCGCTGCCGCGAAGTCGGTGAAGCCCGACGTGCTGGTGCTGTGCCACGGCGGCCCGATCGCCACGCCCGAGGACGCGCAGTGGATCCTGTCGCAGTGCCCCGAGTGCCACGGCTTCTATGGCGCGAGCTCGATGGAGCGCCTGCCCACCGAGGTGGCGCTCACCGAGACCACGCGCCGCTTCGTCCAGATCACCCGCTGAAGCATTTCGAGAAAGCAAGGAGACCACCATGACCGGCGCCCAATTCGGCACTTTCATCCTGGGACTGATCGTCGCGGTTATCGTCGTGGCCATCGGCGTATGGCTGCTGCACTGGCTGTACCTGCGCAGCAGCAAGGAACGCGCGTTCGTGCGCACCGGCCTCGGCGGCCAGCGCGTGGTGCTCGATGGCGGCGCCTTCGTGCTGCCCATCCTGCACGAGGTGATTCCCGTCAACATGAACACGCTGCGGCTGGAGGTTGCGCGTGGCCGCGACAAGGCCCTGATCACCAAGGACCGCATGCGCGTGGACGTGGTGGCGGAGTTCTACGTTCGTGTCGCCGCCCAGCCGGATGCGGTCGCGGCGGCGGCCCAGACGCTCGGCCTGCGCACGCTGGCGCCGGAGCAGCTGAAGGAACTCGTGGAAGGCAAGTTCATCGACGCGCTGCGCACCGCGGCCGCGGAGATGACGATGGAGGAGCTGCATGAAAAGCGCGGCGCCTACGTGCGCCGGGTGCGCGAGTCCGTGGCCGAGGACCTGACCAAGAACGGCCTCGAACTCGAATCCGCATCGCTGACGCAGCTGGACCAGACCAGCATGGAGTACTTCAATCCCAGCAACGCCTTCGACGCCGAAGGCCTGACGCGCCTGACCGAGCAGATCGAGCACCGCAAGAAGCAGCGCAACGACGTCGAGCAGGACACGCTGGTGGCGATCCGCAACAAGAACCTGGAGGCCGAGAAGCTGTCGCTGGAGATCGACCGCGAGAGCGAGTACGCGCGCCTGACGCAGCAGCGCGAAGTGGAAGTGGCGCGCGCCCGCCAGCGCGCCGAACTGGCCACCGAACGTGCCGAGCGCGAGCAGGACGCGGAGACCGTGCAGATCGCCGCGCGCCAGGCCATCGAGACGGCCCGCATCCGCTCGGAGCAGCAGCTGGAGGAAGACCGCATCGCCAAGGAAAGGGCGCTGCAGGCCGCCGAAATCCTGCGTCGCCAGGCGCTCGACCTCGCCGAGCAGCAGCGCGCCATCGCGGTCGCCCGCGAGAGCAAGAACCAGAGCGAGGCGCAGGCCGCTGCCGACACGGCGCGCGCCACCGCGGTGGCCGCCGAGGAAAAGGTCTTCACCGTGCGCGAGAAGGAAGTGGCCGAGCGCCGCAAGGTGATCGAGCTGATCAAGGCCGCCGAAGCTGCGGAGCGCGAGGCCCTGCGCCTGACGAGCGCCGCCGAAGCCGAGAAGCTGGCCAGCGTCGATCGCGGCGCGGCCGTGCGCATGCAGGCCGAGGCCGATGCCGATGCCGAGAAGATCCGCGCCATGGCGATCAAGGTGCGCAGCGAAGTCGAGGCCGAGGGCGTGCGCATGATGAACGAGGCGCAGAACGTGCTGTCGCCGGAGGCGCGTGCTTCCGCGCTGCGCCTGCGCGTGGTGGACAAGGCCGAAGGCATCATCCGCGAGTCGGTCAAGCCGATGGAACGCATCGACGGCATCAAGATCCTGCAGGTCGACGGCCTCATGGGCGGCGGCGGCGGTGCGGGCGTCCCGATGGGCGCGCAGGCCGGCAACTTCGCCGACGGCGTGGTGAACTCCGCCTTGCGCTTCCGCGCGCAGGCGCCCATCGTCGACCAGCTGCTGCGGGAGATCGGCATCCAGGGCGGGGGCGGCGACGTCAACGGCATCGTGAACGGCGCGCTCGGCGTGACCGGCGCGGTCCCGGCGGCCGCCGCGGCGATTCCGACGCCGGCCATTCCGACCATCCCGGTGGCCGACGGCAAGAAGGCCTGACGTGGTCCGCGTGTACGTCTCCAGCGTGATCGAGGCGGGCGCCGACGCCGTGTGGCAGCGCGTGCGCGACTTCAACGGGCTGCCGCAGTGGCACCCCGGCATCGCGGACAGCCGCATCGAGAACGGCGAGGCGAGCGACAAGGTCGGCTGCATCCGCAACTTCCACACGCGCGACGGCGGCCGCATCCGCGAGAAGCTGCTGGCCCTGTCCGACTTCGAATACAGCTGCACCTATTCGATCCTCGAGAGCCCCATGGGCGTGGACAACTACATCGCCACGCTCAAGCTCACGCCGGTCACCGACGGCAACCGCACGTTCGCGGAGTGGAGCGCCGAGTTCGACTGCGACGAGCGCCGCGAGCGCGAGCTGTCCGAGCTGATCGGGGGGCAGGTGTTCCAGGGCGGCTTCGACGCGCTCAAGCGGCACTTCCGCGGAGGCCGCTGATGCTGCAGAAGGTGGTGCGATCCACCATCATCGACGCGCCGATAGCCCGCGTCTGGGAAGTGCTGCGCGACTTCAACAGCCATGACCGCTGGCATGCGGTCGTCGACAAGAGCCGCATCGAGAACGGCGAGGCGCCGTCGCAGGTGGGATGCGTGCGCAATTTCACCCTGAAGGATGGCAACCGCATCCGCGAGCAGCTGATCGGCCTCTCGGACACCGACTACCAGTCCACCTACACCATCCTCGACGCGACGGTGCCGCTCAAGCGTTACGTGGCGACGGTGACGCTCAAGCCCGTGACGGATGGCAATCGCACGTTCTGGCATTGGGAGTCGAGCTTCGAGACGCCGCCCGGGCGCGAGCGCGAGCTGCGCGACATGGTGGCGCAGGGGGTGTACGAGGCGGGGTTCGAGAATTTGCGCCGGTACCTGGGCGCGGGTGTTGGGGTGCGCGTGCGCGCAACCCAACCTACGGCAAGTTCCTCCGTCATCCCCGCGCCCTCCCCCGTCATCCCCGCGCAGGCGGGGATCCAGGGCTCCCTGCCTTCCCGCGAGGTGCGCCTCGCGCGCTACGGCGGCCCCGAAGAACTCGAAGTGGTCGACGCCACGGCCCCGCCCCCCGGCCCCGGCGAAGTGCGCATCCAGCAGCGCGCCATCGGCGTCAACTTCTTCGACATCTACCTGCGCCGCGGCTGGATTCCCGGCCTGCTGCCGCTGCCGGGCGTCCTCGGCATGGAGGCCGCAGGCACGATCATCGACGTGGGCCCTGCCGTCGGCGGCCTGCTGCCCGGCGACCGTGTCGCCTACCTGTGCCCCGAGCCGGGCAGCTACCGCAGCGTGCGCACGCTGGCCGCCAAGCACGTCGTGCGCCTGCCGCAGGAGGTCGACGACGAGACCGCCGCCGCCTTGCTGCTCAAGGGCATCACTGCCGATTACCTGCTGCGCGATCTCGGCCGAGTGCGGCCCGGGACGCGGCTGCTCGTGCACGCGGCGGCCGGCGGCGTCGGCTCACTCGTGTGCGCGTGGGCCAAGCGCCTGCGTGCCACGGTGGTCGGCACGGTCTCCAGCGAAGCCAAGGCGCGCATCGCCCGTGACCACGGCTGCGAGCACGTGATCGTCGCGCCCGACTACCGGTTCGCCGATGCCGTGCAGGCGCACTGCGGTGGCGCCGACGTGATCATCGACGGGCTCGGTGCGCAGGCCGTCGAAGAGAACATCGCCGCCGCCGACCGACGCTGCCACTGGATCAGCCTCGGGCAGGCGAGCGGCCCCCTGCCGCCGCTGGACGTGGACCGGCTGCTCGCGAAGTCGCTGACCTTCTCGCGACCGGTGGTGTTCGACTTCGTCGCGACGCCGCGCGAGTTGCAGGAGCGCGCCGAGCGCGTCTGGAAGGCGCTGGCGGCCGGCGTGCTGCCGCCGCCCGCGATCGAGCGCTTCACCCTCGCCGCGGCCGGCCAGGCGCAGCAGCGGCTGGAATCGCGCGCGAGCACCGGCTCGCTCGTGCTGATCCCCTGAAAGGTCGAGACCATGATCCATGCGCTGAACCACTTCACCGTCATCGCCGAGAACATCGACGAGACCATGGCGTTCTACACGCAGGTGCTGGGCCTTCAGGGCGGGCCGCGACCGGACCTGGGCTTTCCCGGTGAGTGGCTATATGCCGATGGCCGGGCGATCGTGCACATCTACTCCGACCGCGCGCCGCCGGCGCAGCGCATCGGCGTCATCGACCACATCGCGTTTTCAGCGCGCGGCCTGAAGGAGACCAAGGCGCGTTTCGATGCGCACAACATTCCCTACGAGCTGCGCCGCCAGCGCAACGCGGGCACCTGGCAGCTGTTCTGCCATGACCCGAACGGCGCGAAGGTGGAGCTGGACTTCGATCCGGGCGAGAGCGAGTAAGCCTGCAAGGAAGTGCCGCGCAGCGGTCGGTGAACGCAGAGAACGCAAAGGTACGCAGAGGACGCAGAGGAAAACCATTTCCCTGTCTTCTCTGCGTCCTTTGCGTAACCTCTGCGCCCTCTGCGTTCACTGACGGTGGCGCACCGATACAGCAAGCGAGAGGCGCTACTGCGCCTTGATCCCCCGCTGCTGGATCAACTTCCCCAGCACGTTGGTCTCGCGCCGCAGCATCGCCGCGAAGTCGACCTGCGAGCTCATCACCGGCTCGGCATTCAGCTCGTTCAAGCGCGCCAGCACCGTCGGGTCCTTCAGCGCCTTGCCGAACTCGCTGGTGATGCGCGCCACCACGGGGGCCGGGGTGCCCACCGGCACGAACAGGCCCGCCCACTGGTGCGGCTTGAAGTCCGGGTAGCCCGCCTCGGCGAAGGTCGGCACGTTGGGCATCTGCGGCATGCGCCTGTCGCTGGTCACGGCCAGCGCCTTGATCTTGCCGCCGGCGACCTGCGGAGTCGCCAGCGTCGCGGAGATCAGCATGGCCTGCACATGCCCCCCGATCAGGTCGGTCATCGCCGGGCCGCCGCCCTTGTACGCGACGTGCGGCATCTCCACGCCGGCGATGTCCTTGAACACTTCGTAGAACAGGTGGTTGCTCGTGCCGATGCCCGGGCTCGCGTAACTGAGCTTGCCGGTGTTCGCCTTCGCGTAGCTCACGAACTCCTTCACCGAGCCGGCGGGCACGTTGTTGTTCACCACCATGACCAGCGGGATGCGCGCGAGCAGGGTCACCGGGTGCATGTCCTTCAGCGCGTCGTACGAGAGGTTCGGGATCAGGTGCGGGTTCGCCGGCACGCTGTCGGAGGTCATGAGGAGCGTGTAGCCGTCGGCGGGCGCTTTCGCCAGCAGCGCCTCGGCCACCGTGCCGCCGGCACCTGGCCTGTTGTCGATCACGATCGGCTGGCCGAAGGCTTCCTGCAGGCGCGGCTGCAAGGCCCGCGCGATCAGGTCGGTCAGGCCGCCGGGCGCGAAGCTCACGATGATGCGGATCGGCTTTTGCGGCCACTCCTGCGCGATGGCTTGCGACAAGGGCGAAAGGACGCAGGCCGCGGCGGCCGCGCCCGTGAGAACGCGGCGCAGGAAGGCGCGCTTGGTCATGGTGTCTCCTGTTTTTTGCGCTGGATCACTCTTTTTTCCAACGAACGTGTCCGGATGGTGGACAGGCGTTTCCATTTTCGGCACGCTCCGGGTCCTGTCAATCCGGTGCGACCAGCGCCCAGCCACGAGAACCTCCATGGATACGACGACCGACGACAAACCCGCCACCCTGCAGGACAAGGCAGCTTCGGAGGGCGTGCGGGCGGTGGAGCGGGCGCTGGACGTGCTCGCGGCTTTCTCGCCCGGCGACAACGAACTGCTGGTGGCCGACCTCCTCAAGCGCGTGGGCCTCAGCCGCCCCACCTTGTACCGGCTGCTGCACACGCTGGAGAAGAAGGGCTTCGTGGCCTCCTCCGGCGAACCGCAACGCTTTCGCCTGGGGCCGGCGGTCGCGCGCCTGGCCCATGTCTGGAGCAGCAACCTGGACCTGAGCGCGGTGGCGCGCCCGGTGATGCTGGAGGCCTGGTCGTACACCTCGGAGACCGTGGCCCTGTTCGTGCCGCGCGGCGAGATGCGCCTGTGCCTGGCGGAGATCCAGAGTGCGCAACCGCTGAGCTTTCGCCGCGGTGTCGGCTACAGCGAGAAGCTGGTGCGCGGCGCCAGCGGCCGCGCGATCCTCGCCTTCACGCCGCTGGCGGACGGCCAGCTGGAGGCCTATGCCGCCGGCACCAACGCCGATGTGGGCTGGGTGCGCGAGCAGCTGGCGCTGACCAAGGCGCGCGGCTATGCCATGGGGCACAACGAACTCATCCAGGGTGCCTACGCCGTGGCCGCCCCGTTCTTCGACTGCGACGGCCAGGTGGCGGGATCATTGGGCGTCTTCGGCCCGGACGTGCGCCTGACCGAAGCCCGGGTGCATGAATTCGGTCACTACCTGCGGGGCCTGGCAGCCAGGCTCTCGGAAACCCTAGGGTGGTCCCGCAGCCCCTGACCGTATCCTTCGTGTGAGTCCACGACGTGGACAGCTCCACCGCAGAACGGACACGATCATGATGGACATGATGAAGACGCTGGTTCGCACCGGCAAAGGCACACCCACGGGCGACCTCTTGCGCCGCTTCTGGGTGCCGGTGCTTCTTTCGAACGAGATCGCCGAGCCCGATGGCCCCCAGGTGCGCGTGCAGATCCTCGGCGAGAAGTTGCTTGCCTTCCGTGACAGCGAGGGTCGCCCGGGCCTGATCAGCGAGTTCTGCTCGCACCGCGGCGTCTCGCTGTACTTCGGCCGCAACGAGGCCAACGGCATCCGCTGCTCGTACCACGGCCTGAAGTTCGACATCCGCGGCAAGTGCGTGGACATCCCGCAGGCACCGCAGATGTGCGAGAAGTTCCATATCGCGGGCTACCCCTGCATCGAGCGCGCCGGGATCGTGTGGGCCTACATGGGTCCCGAGGACAAGCAGCCCGAGCCCCCCGGCGTCGAGTGGGCCAACCTGCCCGAGAGCCACGTGTTCGTGTCCAAGCGCTGGCAGGAATGCAACTTCCTGCAGGCCATGGAAGGCGGCATCGACACCAGCCACGTGTCCTTCGTGCACAAGTTCGAGGTGGACAACGATCCCCTGCACCAGGGCACCAAGGCCAACGACTACATCAAGAAGGACGGCAACGTCACCTTCGAGGTCGAAAAGCACGACGGCGGCCTCACGCTCTTCGGCAAGCGCCAGGGCGAGCCGGACTCCTTCTACTGGCGCGTCACGCAGTGGATCTTCCCCTGGTACAACCTGATCCCGCCGTTCGGCGACCACGCGCTCGGCGGCCACGTGTGGGTTCCCATCGACGACCACAACTGCTGGGCGTGGAGCATCAACTTCCACCCGGACAAGCCGCTGTCGGCGCAGGAGCGCAAGGACCTGCAGGACGGCAAGGGCGTGCACTGCGAATACGAGCCCGGCACCAACGTGCCCGGCGGCACCTTCCGGCCCAAGGCCAACAAGGACAACGACTACCTGATCGACCGCGTCGCGCAGAAGGAAGGGCGCGCCTTCAGCGGCGTCTTCGGCTTCGCCGCGCAGGACGCCTCGCTGCAGGAAAGCATGGGTCCCATCCAGGACCACGAGGTCGAGAAGCTGCTTCCTTCCGACCGCGCCATCGTGATGGCGCGCCGCATGCTGTACGAGGCCACGGTCGCCCTGCAGAACGGCGAGGACCCTCCCGGGCTGGGCCAGCGTTCGCAGCACGTGCGCGCCGCCGGCGTGCTGCTGCCGCGCGACCAGAAGCCGCAGGACTGGGCGAAGGAGCACCTCGTCTACGGCGAGAACCAGCCGGTGTATTCGCTGTGAGCGCGCGGCTGGCGGGCAAGGCCGCACTGGTCACGGGCGGCGGCGGCGGCATCGGCGCGGCCACCGCGGCGCTGTTCTGCTCCGAGGGCGCGTCGGTGATGCTGGTGGACATGGACGCTGGCGCGCTGGAGCGCACCGCGCAGGCGATCCGCTCGCAGCAGCCGGATGCGGGCGTGCAGTTTCTCGCTGCCGACGTGGCCGATCGCGATGCTGCGGTGCAGGCCGCGAAGCAGGCGCACGAAGCCTTCGGCCGCATCGACGTGCTTGTCAACAACGCGGCGATGCGCAACTACAAGGCGCTGCCCGACGCGAGCCCCGCCGAATGGCAGGCCATGGTCGGCGTCAACATGATCGGCAACGCCAACTACTGCCATGCGACGCTGCCCTACCTGCGCCAGGCCGGCAAGGCGGCGGTCGTGAACGTGTCCTCCTGCTATGCGGTCAAGGGCCGCAAGGGCATGGCGCTGTACGACGCCACCAAGGCGGCGATCATCGCGATGACGCGCACGCTGGCCTTCGAGGAGGCGGCAAACGGGATCCGCGTCAACGCGGTATGCCCCGGCTCCACGCTGACCGACTTCCACGTGAACCGCACGGTGGCCGCCGGCAAGAGCGTGGACGAACTCAAGACGCAGCGGCAGGACACCTCGCTGCTCGGACGCTGGGCCGACCCGAAGGAGATCGCCTTCCCGATCCTCTGGATGGCGTCCGACGAGGCCTCCTTCATCACCGGCGCGACGCTCGTCGTCGACGGTGGACTGCACATCAAGTAAGCCGTCCCGTTTCCCTGGAGCCTCCCATGATCCACCGCCGCGCCCTCCTGGCCCTCGCCGCCGCCACGCTGGCCTGCACCGCGCAGGCGCAGGAATGGGCACCGAGCCGCCCCGTGCGCATCATCGTGCCCATCGTGGGCAGCACCAACGACGTGCTGGCGCGCCTGGTCGCCCCCAAGCTGCAGGAAGTGCTGGGCCAGCCGGTGCTGGTGGAGAACAAGCCCGGCGCCGGCGGCAACATCGGCGCGGACCTGGTGGCCAAGGCGCAACCCGATGGCCACACGCTGCTCATTGGCTACAACGGGCCGATGGCGATCAACGTCACCCTGTTCGACAAGATGCCGTACGACCCGGTGCGCGACCTGCAGCCGCTGACGCTGGCCGTGAAGTCGCCGCAGTACCTGGTGGTCAACGCCAACGCCGGCATCACGAGCGTGCAGGACCTGCTGGCCAAGGCGAAGGCGCAGCCGGCGAAGTTCTCGTACGCTTCCGTCGCGGTGGGCAGCGCCTCGCACCTCACCATGGAGATGCTCAAGTCCGCCGCCGGCGTGAACCTCACGCACATTCCGTACAAGGGCGCCGGTCCCGCGGTCACCGACCTGCTGGCCGGCAACGTGCATGCGGCCTTCTTCGTGCCCGGCAACGTGCAGCAGTTCGTCAAGGAAGGCAAGCTGCGTCTGCTGGCTTCCAGCGGCACCAAGCGCTTTCCCAGCACGCCCGAGGTGCCGACGCTGGCCGAGTCCGGCTTCAAGGACTTCGAGGCCACGTCGTGGATCGGCTTCCTCACGACCGCCAACACGCCCCGGCCAATCGTGGACCGCTACCACCGCGAACTGGTGAAGATCCTGCAGTCGCCGGAGATCTCGGGCAAGCTGCGCGAGATGGAGTTCGAAGTGGTCGCAAGCAGCCCGGAGCAGTTCGGCGGCTGGATCAAGTCGGAGATCGGGCGCTGGGGCCAGGTGATCAAGGCCACCGGCGCGAAAGCCGAATAGGTCCGGGGCACGGCCGGGCGTGTTTCGCCCGCCTCGCCGTTCGTTCCGTTTTTTGAACCGCTCATCCTCGCATCCGGTGCGGCGCGCGTTACAACCGCGCTGCGCCGCGTATCTCGTGTAATCGGCGGCTAACAATCCTTGTGCCGGGTGGGGGCGCGCGGCTACTGTCGCCCCCCATGAACGCGCCGCTTCCCCATCCAATCCGCTTCGACGTGCAGGGCCTCGTGCATGCCGTCGCCCACAACCAGTCGCTCGATGCCTTCCATCCGGCGTTGAACTCCAAGCAGTGGGAACTGCTCGGCACCTACCTGCAGCCCTTCGCGGTGAAGCAGGGGCAGGTGCTGATCGAGCAGAACGCGAGCGACCGCACCGTGTACCTGGTGGAGGCCGGCACGCTGACGGTGCACTACGAGGACGACAAGGGCCGCCTGCGCCTGGCGACGGTGGAAGCGGGATCGGCCGTCGGCGAAGGCGCGTTCTTCACGCGCGCCCCGCGCTGTGCGACGGTGCAGGCCGCCAGCCCCTGCAAGATCTGGTCGCTCAGCCCGATCCGCTTCACCGAACTCACCAACCGGCAACCGCAGATGGCGCTGGAGATCGCGATGGCGCTCGGCTCGCTGGTTTCGCGGCGGCTTTGCAACCGTCCCAAGCGGGTGGCGGTGACCTGATTCACGACGCAAGCCGCCCGTCCCGCCGCCTGCCACGCCCGTCCGGCGGTGCCGTGCGCCTACAGAAGAGACATGGGCGCGGAGCAAACTGCAAGGCAGCGAAAAGCAACAACGAACGCCACGAAGGCCACTCCCCATGTCCCTGTTCACCTGGTTCTCGGCGAAGAAGAAGCCCGACGCCCGTGCGAGCATGATGCCCAGCTCCGGGCTGTCGCGCCTCGACTCGACCAAGCCGTTCCCGAACGCGCGCGCGCATGGCACGGCGCAGCCCGCGAACCGCAAGCAGGAAAGGCTGGAGCGGCGCGAGCTCCTGTACTCCGTCGTGCGCGAGGCGATGGTGCGCGCGGGCGTGCTGTCTTCCAGCTACAAGTTCAAGGTGCTGTCGCTCGACGCGCGCGGCCGCCAGTTCATGGTGATGGTGGACCTGGCGCAAGGCGCCGGCAGCGACACGACGCGGCTGGCGGAGATCGAGGCCATGGTCGCGCAGTCGGCCAAGGCCCGCTACGACATCCTGGTGTCGGCGGTGTACTGGCGTGCCAACGAGCACGTGGCCATCGGCGACCCGGCGCATTTCACCGCGCACAAGCCGATGATCTCGCAGCCGGGCACGCACAACGAGCATGTGTCGCGGCCGGCGCCGCTGTCGGAAGCGCCGGTGTCGCGTCCCGCGCCGCTGCGCGCGCAGTTCGCAGCCGCCGCGCCCGTGCACAAGTACGAGCCGCTGCAGGACGACGAGGTGACGGCCTTCCGCAAGGCGCTCGAAGCCGGCGTGCGCGGCGAGCAGGCGCTGGCGGCCGCCAACGGCGGCAAGCCGCCGGCGAACAACCACGCGCTGCTCACCGGCTTCGAGGACACGGAGATGGCGGGCGAGGATCCGCATTTGAGCGGGACGCAGTACGGGGCGCTGCGCTAGTTGAATCTCTCCCTCTCCCGCAAGCGGGAGAGGGAGAAAGGCCCGTCAATGCCCCGCGAAATCCACGAAGGTGAACACCTCCAGCCCACCTTCGCGCAACTTCTGCGATCCCCCGAGCTCCGGCAGGTCGACGATCGCGCAGCCTTCGACCACCACGCCACCCAGCTTCTCCAGCAGCTTCTTGCCGGCCATCATCGTGCCGCCGGTGGCGATCAGGTCATCGACCAGCAGCACACGCTGCCCCGGCTTGACGGCATCGGTGTGCAGTTCCACCGTCGCACTGCCGTACTCCAGCTCGTAGGTTTCTTCCACGGTCGTGAAAGGCAGCTTGCCCTTCTTGCGGATCGGCACGAAGCCAACGCCCAGCTCGTACGCGACCACCGAGCCGAGGATGAAGCCGCGCGCATCGAGGCCGGCCACGACGTCGGGCCGCCGGTCCATGTAGCGGTGCACGAAGGCGTCGATCAGCACGCGGAACACCTTCGGGTCCTGCAGCAGCGGCGTGATGTCGCGGAACTGCACGCCCGGTGCCGGCCAGTCCGGCACGGTGCGGATGTGGCGCCGCAGGTAGTCGCTGACGTCCAGCGCTTGGTCTTGCATGTTCAGCCCCTGAGCAGGATTTCTTCGGCCAG
>DATAGN010000229.1:0-4159 GCA_036263715.1 Ramlibacter sp. | reverse complement strand
AGCCCGACAGGCTGGCGCCGATGGAGATGACGAACACCGCCGAGTAGAACTCGCCGAGCGTGTCGACCAGGCTCAGCCCGTAGAAGCCGAGCGAGAGCAGCACCACGCCCGACTGCACCATCACCCGTGGGCCGAAGCGGTCCACCATCCAGCCGAGCATCGGGCCGATGATGGCGCCTTCGATGGACTGCAGCGCTGCGCCGCCGGCCAGCGCCGTCTTGCTCCAGCCGAACTCCTGCGACAGCACCGCCACGTAGGCGCCGAAGGCCTGCATGAGCAGCGCGGAGTGCAGGAAGGAGATCGTGGCGCCCGCAAAGGCGATGCGCCAGCCGTAGAAGATTTTCAAGCGATGCGGGACCCAGGACCTGCGCAGTGTAGCGGCGTCATGGGGGCGCACACTTTGGTGCGCATCGGCGCTGATCACCCGCTCAACAGGGTTTCACCCGCCTTGCCACCGCCTCGGTTCGCTGGCACAACCCGCGCATGCCCACCACCCTCATCCGCGGCGTCAACATCCATTACGAAGTCACCGGCGACAGCGGCCCCTGGGTCGCGCTGGTCACCGGCGGCCGCAGGGGCTTCGACGAGTTCCGCAACTTCGCCAGGAAGCTCGCCGGCCACGGCTTCCGGGTGCTGCTGCACGACCGCCGCAACACCGGCGCTTCGGACGTCCTGATCGAAGGCGAAGACGGCGAAGAGGAGATCTGGGCCGACGACCTCGTGCTGCTGCTCGGCCAGCTCGACGCGCTGCCGGCCTTTGTCGGCGGCACCTCCTCGGGGGCCCGCCTGTCGATGCTGACTTACCTGCGCCACCCGGAAGCGGTGCGGGCGCTGCTGCTGATGCGCGTGACCGGCGGCAAGGTCGCGGCCGGGCGCCTGCCCGGCATCTACTACGGGCAGTTCATCGAGGCAGCGAAGCAGGGCGGCATGGCCGCCGTTTGCGCGACCGAGCAGTACCAGGAGCGCATCGCCGCGAACCCGGCCAACCGCGAGCGCCTGATGGCGATGGATCCGCGCAAGTACATCGATGTGATGCAGCACTGGCTGGACATCTTCGAGCGCGGGCCGCGCGCGCCGATCCTCGGCATGACCGAGGAGCAGGTGCGCTCGATCCGGGTGCCCACCATCGTGGTGCCGGGGAACGACAACACGCATGCATCGGTCAACGGGATCGCCTGCCACGAGTGGATCGCCGGCAGCGAGCTGTTCCGCCTGCCGATCGAGGACCAGGACATCGTGCTGCTGCCCTTCACCGACTGGGCGCCGCATGAGGCCCTGCTCGCCGAAGGCCTGGCCAATTTCATGAAGAAGGTAATGAAGGAGGAGACCGCGTGAACATCCGACGCCTGCTCTCGCTGGGCATCCTGTGCCTGGCCCTGCCGCTTGCCGCCCATGCCCAGGGCTACCCGAACAAGGTGGTGCGCATCATCGAGCCCGCGGGGCCGGGCAGCGCCGTCGACGTGTTCGCGCGCAAGCTGGGCGAGCAGCTCGCCGTGCGCTGGGGCCAGTCGGTCGTGATCGACAACAAGCCGGGCGGCAACAGCGCCATCGGTGCGCGCGAGGCGGCGCGCGCCGCGCCCGACGGCTACACGCTGTTCCACGCCAACATCAACAACTCGCTCAACGACCTGCTGTTGAACGACGCCTGCTGCAAGCTGAACGAACAGCTGGTCCCGGTCACCATGCTCACGGCCACGCCGCTGGTGATGGTGGTCAACCCCGGCGCCGGGCCCAAGACACTGCGCGAGTACATCGCCATGGCCCGCGCCAATCCGGCGGCGCTGACCTTCGCATCGGGCGGCACGGGCTCGGTGACGCAGATGCTGGGCACCAAGATCAACATGACGGCGGGCCTGAAGGTGCAGGAGGTCCCGTACAAGGCGATCGGCGCCGAGATGCCCGACCTGCTGGCCGGCCACGTGAAGACCGCGTACCTCGCGCCGGTGGTCGTGGCGCAGCACATCAAGTCCGGCAAGCTCATCGCGCTCGGCGTGGCCGGCAACAAGCGCCTGCCGATCCTGCCCGACGTGCCGACGCTCGCCGAAGCGGGCCTGCCCGGCGTGGAGGCGTCCGGCTGGAACGGCATCTTCGTGCCGGCGGGCACGCCGCGCGAGATCGTGCAGAAGCTGCAGACGGACATCTCCGCGGTGATGCAGTCCGCCGCCTTCCAGACGGAGGCGCGTGAACTCGGCTACGAGCTGGGCGGCGCCAGCGCGGACGAATTCGCCGCCTACATCCGCTCCGAAGTCAGCAAGTGGGGCACCGTCATCCGCGACGCGAAGATCAAGGCGCAATGACCATGGGCACTCCCGGCAAGGTGCGGCGCGTGGTGACCGGCCACGACGCCAACGGCAAGGCGATCGTGCTGATCGACCAGACCTGCACCGATTTCGTCGAAGGGCGGCCCAACGGGTTCGTGCGCAACATCTGGACGACCGACACGACACCGGCCGACAACGACGGCAGCGAAGACAAGGGCGCGCGGCCCGGCCGCTTCACCATGATCGAGAACGGCACGGTGTTCCGCATCCTGCACTTCCTGCCCGGCGTCGCGCAGCGCGTGCACCGAACCGACTCCATCGACTACCTGGTCGTGATGGCAGGCGAGATCGACATGGAACTCGACGACGGCGTCGAGGTGCACCTGAAGGCCGGCGACGTGATGGTGCAGCGGGGCACCGTGCACAACTGGGTCAACCGCGGGACCGAGCCCTGCACGATGGCAGTGATCCTGGTCCACGCGAAGCCGGTGGAGGCGGGCGGCAAGCCGCTCGAAGCCTTCGGCTGAAGGAGGCGCCATGTTCCTGAAGACGGCGGATGCGGATTTCTTCGTGACGTCCTTCGGCCCGGGGCCGCGGACCTTCGTGGCGCACGGCGGCTGGGTCGGCAGCGGCGAGCTGTGGCTGCAGCCCTTCGAGACGCTCAGCCGGCGCTGGCGCACTGTCACGTACGACCACCGCGGCACCGGCGCCACCATCAACCGCGCGGAGAAGATCACCTTCGACCTGCTGGTGGACGACCTGTTCCGGGTGCTCGATGCGCTGAAGATCGACAGCTGCGTGCTGGCCGGCGAATCGTCGGGTGCGCTGGTCGTGCTGGAAGCGGCGTTGCGGCAGCCGGGACGCTTCGAGGGCTTGGTGCTGGTGGACGGACGCGCGTCGGCATCGAACACGGCGGGCGCGGCGCGCTTCATCGAGGGCTGCCGCACCGACTTTCCTGCAACGATGGAGGCCTTCGTGCGGGCCTGCGTGACCGAGCGGGACGCCCAGGCGGAGCTGCGCTGGGGCAAGCAGATCGTGATGCGCTCCAGCGGGCCGGAGGCGATCCAGCTGATGGAAGCGATGTGGACCGCGCGGGTGGATGAACGCCTGGGCGAGATCAGGCAGCCCACGCTGCTGCTGCACGGGCGCAACGACCTCATCACGCCGGCCGCGATGTCCGAGGACATGGCGCGCCGCATCCCGAACGCGAAGCTGCACGTCTTCGAGGACGCGGGCCACGTGCCCGTGATCACGCGGCCGGAGCAGGTCGCGCATGCGATCGAGACTTTCTTTGCCTGAAGGACAGATGATGACCCGTGACTTTCGCGGCCGCCGCCTCGTGCTGCGCGCCGGCGCCGCCGGCCTGGCGCTTCCCTTCGCCGGCGCCTTTGCGCAAGCCGCCTTCCCGAACCGGCCGCTGCGCATCGTCGTGCCCTTCCCGGCCGGCGGCATCGTCGACGTCACCGCGAGGCAGCTCGGACAGAAGCTCGCGGAGTCGCTCGGCCAGCCGGTGGTGATCGACAACCGCGCGGGCGCCAGCGGTTCGGTCGGCACCGAGTTCGTCGCCAAGGCACCGCCGGATGGCTACACGCTGCTGATGGCCTTCGACACGCATGCGGTGAACCCGCACATCTACAAGGCCAACCTGCGCTACGACACCTTCAAGGACCTGGTGCCGGTGTCCACGGTCGGCAGCATCCCGCTGCTGTTCGCGGCGCCGCCGGCGCTGCCCGCGAACACCATCGCCGAACTGGTGCAGATGGCCAAGGCGAAGGCAGGCGGGCTTTCGTATGGCTCCGTGGGTGCCGGCAGCTCGGGGCACCTGGCGGCCGAACAGTTCCGGCTGCTGAGTGGCGCGAACCTGGTGCACGTTCCCTTCAAGGGCGGCGCGCCGGGGC
>DATAGN010000228.1:0-1832 GCA_036263715.1 Ramlibacter sp. | reverse complement strand
CGTTGCGGTTGTCGACGTAGCTGTAGCAGGTGTTGGTGAGCATGGGCGCGGGATTCACGGGCCACCCGGAGAGGCGCGCCACGATGGCCGCGGCGGCGACCTTGGCGTGGCTGTTGGCCATGTGCGCGCTCTTGGGCATCGCCGGCGCGATCTGGATCGAGTCGCCCAGCACGTGGACGTCCTTGGCCGCGGTCGACTCGAAGCTCTGGTAGTCGACGCCGCACCAGCGGTTGTTCGCCTGGTTCGCCAGCCCGGCTTGCTGCGCGATGGCACCGGCGCGCATGGGCGGCAGCACGTTCATCACGCTGGCCTTCACGTCGTCCTGCACTTCGAACTTGATCAGGCCGTTGCGCGGATCGACCGCCAGCACCTTGTGCTGCGGCCGGTATTCGACGATGCCCGGGTACTGGTCGGCCCACACCTTCTTGAACAGCGCACCCTTGGACGTGACGTCCGGGTTCGCGTCCAGCACCAGCACCTTGCTGCGCGGCTTCGCCGTCTTGAAGTACCACGCGACCTGGCAGGCGCGCTCGTACGGCCCCGGCGGGCAGCGGTACGGCTGTTCCGGGATCGTGATGGCGTAGACGCCGCCATCGGGCATGGCTTCCAGCTGCCGGCGCAGCGCTGCCGTCTCCGGACCCGCCTTCCACGCCTGCAGCACCTGGCCGGCGGCGTTCGCCGTCCGGAGGTTCTCGATCGCGTCGAACTGCAGGTCCACGCCGGGCGACATCACGAGCTTGTCGTACGCGATCGTCCCGCCGCGCGCGAGCGTCACGACCTTGCGCTGCGTGTCCACCGCGGTCGCCATGTCGCGCACGACGCGCACCCCGTGCCGGCGTTCGAGGGCCGTGTAAGGCGTGGTGATCTCCGCCATCTGCCGGCGGCCACCGATCACCAGGTTCGACATCGGGCAGGAGATGAAGGCTTCGTTGGGCTCGACGAGCACCACGTCGATCTTGTGGTCCGACAGCATGCGCACGTACTTGGCCGCGGTGGCGCCGCCGTAGCCGCCGCCGATCACGACGACCTGCGCCTTGGCGGGGATGCTGGTGGTGGCGCAGGCGCCGAGCCCGAGCAGGGACAGGGCGGCGGAGGACTGGAGGAAGGAGCGTCGTTGCATGGTCATTCCCTCCTCACTTCGGCTGCGCGGCGAAGTAGCCGGCAATCTGCTGCAGCTGCGGCTCGCTGAAGCCCTTGACGATCTGGTGCATGACCGTGGCGGGTCGCGTGCCGTCGCGGAAGGCCTTGAGCTGCTGCAGCATCGTGTCCCGCGGGATGCCCGCGAGGCTCACCACCGCGGAGCCTTGCACCGCATGGCCGTTGGTGCCGTGGCAGTTGGCGCAGGTGGCCGCCAGGCTGCGCACATAAAGCGCGTCCTGCGCCTGCGCGACGCAGGCCAGGGGCGCGCCCGCGGCCAGGCCGGCCGCCAGCAGGATCGCTCTCGTTCTCATGGTGTCTCCTTGGGGATCTGTCAGGGACGCGTGCGCAGTCCACGTGCCGGGTGGAACCCGAACAGCCACGCCAGCATCACGGCGGGGAACTGCGCGATGGCTTCGTTGTACTGCACGACCGCGTGGTTGAACTTCTCGGTGGCGGCATGCGCCATCCGCACCAGCTGGGCGCGCTCGCCGCTGAAATCTTCCGGCAGGCGGGGACCCGCGAGGTCGTGCGCATCGTCGCGCTCGGCGCGGTCCCAGGCCATGCTCAGGACCTCCTGCGCGGCGCCGAGTGCAGCAATGCGCTCCGGGTCGAGCGGCTTGGCCCGCGCAGCGGCGAGCGAGGCGGCCAGCTGCGCGGCCGCTCCCTGCAAGCCGCCCCAGAACGCGCTGCCG
>DATAGN010000227.1:0-14890 GCA_036263715.1 Ramlibacter sp. | reverse complement strand
GCCTCACGGACATGATGGCCCGGATGGTGGGCCAGAAGCTTTCCGATGCGTGGAAGGTGCCGGTGACCGTGGACAACCGCGCCGGCGCCAACGGCCAGCTCGGCGCCGACATCGTGGCCAAGGCGGCGCCCGACGGCCATTCGCTGCTGGCCATCACGCTCACGCATGCGGCCAACGTGGCGCTGTTCCCGCAGGCTCCCTACAACCTGATGCGCGACCTGCGGCCCGTGGGCATGATGGCGAGTTCGCCGATGCTCGTCGTGGTGCCGGTCGAGAGCCCGGTCAAGAGCTTCAAGGACCTGATGGCCGTGTCCAAGACGCGCCAGATGAATGCGGGCTCCAGCGGCAACGGCACGCCGCCTCACCTGACCATGGCCCTGTTCAACGACCTGAACAGGAGCCGGATGACGCACGTCCCCTACAAAGGCGGGGCCCCGTCCATGGTGGACCTGATGGGCGGCCAACTGGAAGTGGTCTTCTCCAATTTCCCCGAGTCGATCGCGCACGTGAAGGGCGGCAAGCTGCGGGCGCTGGCCATCTGCAGCCTCGCCCGCCACCCGATGCTGCCGGACGTGCCCACGGCGCAGGAGTCCGGCATGCCCGGCCTCTTCGTGGAGAACTGGACGGGCGCGATGCTGCCGGCCGCCACGCCGGACGCCGTCGTCGAGAAGTACTCGCGGGAGATCATCAAGATCATGTTCTCGCGCGAGGTCGAGGAAAGGGCGCGCCAGCAGGGCTTCCAGGTCGCACCGAAGAGCGCGGATGAATTCGCCCGCTACCTCAAGTCCGAGGTGGACCGCTGGGCCCGCATCATCCGCGTGGCGAAGATCACGGTGACCTGAAGCCGCAGTCAGCGGGCGCCGGCGGCCAGCAGCAGCTTGACCGCTTCGCCCTGCCCGCGCCGGCGGGCGTGCTGCAGCGGCGTCACGCCCTCGCGATCAGGCTTGTTCACGTCGCTGCCCTTGGCGATCAGCATGCGGACGATCTCCTGGTGCCTAGGGCCGTCCTGCCCCAGCACGATCGCCTCCAGCAGCGCCGTCCAGCCCAGGCTGTTGACGTGGTGCAGGTCGATGCCGGTTTCCAGCAGCACGCGCACGGTCTCCACGTGGCCGCGGTAGCTGGGGCCGAAGATCGCCGTGCTGCCATAGCGATTGAGGCTGCGCACGTCGGCGCCGGCGGCAATCGCGGCGCGCACGATCTCGGTGTGCCCGCTGCGCGCGGCGACCAGGAAGGCGGTGTCCTGCTGCGCGTCCTTCGCATTCACGTTGGCGCCGCTGGCCAGCAGGCGCCGGAACGCCGCGAGGTCGTTGCGCTCGGCCGCGGCGCGCAGCTGCGCGTCGGCATCGGGCTGCGCCCGCACGACAAGCGGCAGCAACGCGCCGGCGAGCAGGCGGCGCCGCTTCACCGCGCGCCCGCCGCGACCAGCAGGCGCGCCACGTCCGCCTGCCCGCGCCGCTGCGCATGCTGCAGGGGCGTCACGCCTTCGCGATCCGCGAGGCCCGCACGCGCACCGCGCGCCAGCAGCATGCGCACGATGCGCACGTAGCGCTCGCTGCCGTCGCCGAGGATCACCGCTTCCAGCAGCGCGCTCCATCCGAGGTTGTTGACGTGGTTCACGTCGATGGGGGTGGTGAGCAGCAGTTCCACCGTCTCCACGTGGCCGTAATGGCAGGCCGGGATCAGCGCGGTGCCGCCGTAGCGGTTGGTGCTTTTCAGGTCGGCGCCCGCAGCCAGCGTCGCGCGCACGATTTCGGTGTGGCCCCGGGCGCCGGCCAGCAGGAACGCGCTGTCGCGCTGGTCGTCCTGGGCGTTCACGTCGGCGCCGCGGGAGATGAGGTAACGCACGACCTCGACGTGGTTGCCCGCAGTCGCGGCCAGGACGGCGGTGCGGCCGCGCTCATCGCGTTGCGCGACGGAGGCGCCCGCGTCCAGCAGCCGACGCACGGTCGGCAGGTCGCCACGGGCCGCGGCTTCCACCAGGGGAGCGGTGGCGGCACGGGCCACGGGCAGGGCGCAGGAAGTGGCGAGGACGAGGAGGGTGCGGCGGGTAGGGTGGCTCACGATGCGGTGATTGTGGCTTGGGGGCCATTGCCCCCGAATCCGGATTTCGGGCAAAATAGAACGACCGTTCGTTTTATTTTGTCGAAAGCCCCCTGTCCATGTCCGTCACCCAGCTGCCGCTGAAAGCCGCCCGCACGCGGGATGGCCGCGCCTTGCAGAAGGGCCAGCAGACCAAGGCGGCGATCGTCGATGCGGCCCTCGGCCTGGCCACGCAGATCGGGCTGGAAGGCCTGTCCATCGGCGCCCTGGCCGAAGTCACCGAGATGAGCAAGTCGGGCGTGTTCGCCCACTTCGGCTCGCGCGAGGAACTGCAGATCTCCGTGATCCGCGAATACCACCAGCGCTTCGAGCAGGAGGTGTTCTACCCGGCGCTGGCCGAGCCGCGCGGCCTGCCGCGCCTGCGCGCCATGTTCGCCAACTGGATGAAGCGCACCTCGGTGGAGCTGGACTCCGGCTGCATCTACATCAGCGGCGCCGTCGAATTCGACGACCGCCCCGGTCCCGTGCGCGACGCCCTCGCCTGGTCGGTCCAGACCTGGCATGCCGCGATGAAGCGCGCGATCTCCCTGGCCAAGCAGGAAGGCGACCTCGAAGCCTCCACCGACGAGGAGCAGATGCTCTTCGAAATTCACGGGCTGATCCTCGCCCTGCACTACGAAGCCCGTTTCCTGAAGAATCCCGGTTCCATCGCCCGTGCGAACACCGGTTTCGAACACATCCTGCAGCGCTACGGCGCCGCACCCGCCAAACCCAAGACCGCCCGTCCGGCCAAGAGCGCCAAGGAGTAAGAGAACATGCCCACGTACACCCCGCCGCTGCGCGACATGCAGTTCGTGATCCACGAACTGTTCAACGTGACCGAGGAACTCAAGGCCTGCCCCAAGCACGCCGACATCGACGTGGACACCGTCAATGCGGTGCTGGAAGAAGGCGGCAAGTTCGCGGCCGAAGTCGCCTTCCCGCTCAATCGCATCGGCGACGAACAGGGCTGCAAGCTCGATCCCCAGTCCAAGGAAGTGAAGACGCCCGACGGCTTCAAGGACGCTTACGCGAAGTTCGTCGAAGGCGGCTGGCCGGCGCTGTCGTGCGACCCCGAGTTCGGCGGCCAGGGCCTGCCCTTCGTGCTGAACCAGTGCCTGTACGAGATGCTCAATAGCGCCAACCAGGCCTGGACGATGTATCCGGGCCTCTCGCACGGCGCCTACGAGGCGCTGCACGCGCACGGCACCGACGAACAGAAGAAGCTGTTCCTGCCCAAGCTGGTGTCCGGCGAGTGGACCGGCACGATGTGCCTGACCGAGCCGCACTGCGGCACCGACCTGGGCCTGCTGCGCACCAAGGCCGAGCCGCAGCCCGATGGCACCTACAAGATCACCGGCAACAAGATCTTCATCTCCGCCGGCGAGCACGACATGACGGAGAACATCATCCACCTGGTGCTCGCGCGCCTGCCGGATGCGCCGCAGGGCAGCAAGGGGATCTCGCTGTTCCTGGTGCCCAAGTTCAAGGTGAATGCGGACGGCTCCATCGGTGGGCGCAACGGCATCTACTGCGGCGGCCTGGAGCACAAGATGGGCATCCACGGCAACGCCACTGCGCAGCTGGTGCTGGAAGACGCCGTCGGCACGCTCGTGGGCGAGCCGAACAAGGGCCTGCCGGCGATGTTCGTGATGATGAACGCCGCCCGCCTGGGCGTGGGCAACCAGTCGCTGGGCCTGACCGAAGTGGCGTTCCAGAACGCGCTGGCCTACGCCAAGGACCGCATCCAGATGCGCTCGCTGTCCGGCCCGAAGGCCAAGGACAAGCCGGCCGACCCCATCATCGTGCACCCGGACGTGCGCAAGATGCTGCTGACCGCCAAGGCCTATGCCGAAGGCGGCCGCGCGCTGGCGATCTATTGCACGATGCTCCTGGACAAGGAGCTGTACCACCCCGACGAGAAGGTGCGCAAGGAATCGGAAGAGATCGTCGCGCTGCTGACGCCGATCGTGAAGGCCTTCCTCACCGACAACGGCCACATCGCCACCAACGCCTGCATGCAGGTCTTCGGCGGCCATGGCTTCATCCGCGAATGGGGCATGGAGCAGCTGGTGCGCGACAACCGCATCAACATGATCTACGAAGGCACGAACACCGTCCAGTCGCTGGACCTGCTGGGACGCAAGATCCTGGGCAACAACGGCGCCACGCTCAAGAAGTTCGGCAAGCTGGTGGCGCGCCTGGTGGAAGAAGAAGGCGTCAACGAGAAGATGGCGGAGTTCATCAACCCGGTCGCCTACCTGGGCGAGCAGGTCACCAAGTTCACCACCGAGATCGGCTTCAAGGCCTTCCAGAACGCCGATGAAGTGGGCGGCGCGTCGGTGGACTACCTGCGCGTGCTCGGGCACCTCGTGTTCGGGTACATGTGGGCGCGCATGGCGCAGGTGGCGCTGCGCCAGATCGAGTCGGGCAACACCGACCCCTTCTACCAGGCCAAGCTGCAGACGGCACGCTTCTACTTCGCGCGCCTGTTCCCCGAAACCGCCACGCTGATGCGCACCGCGCGTTCCGGCGTGAAGAACCTCCTCGACACGGACGCTGCACTGGCATGAAGAAGATCCTGACCCTCATCGTGGCCTGCGCCGCCGGCGCCGCCTTCGCCCAAGCCACGCCGGTGGGCCTGTGGCGCAGCATCGACGACAAGACCGGCGAAGCCAAGGCGGAGATCCGCATCGTCGAGACCGGCGGGTCGCTGAGCGGCCGCATCGAGAAGACGCTCAAGAAGGACGGCAAGCCGACCTGCGAGGTGTGCACCGACGACCGCAAGAACCAGCCGATCAACGGGCTGGAGATCATCCGCGGCGTCAAGCGCAAGCAGGGCGAGGACGTGTGGGAGCAGGGCAAGATCCTCGATCCCGAGAACGGCAAGGAATACAACGTGCGCATCGAGTCCGTGGACGGCGGCAGCAAGCTGCAGGTGCGCGGCTATGTCGGTCCCTTCTTCCGCACGCAGACCTGGGTGAGGGTGCAGTGATGCTGAAGGACCAGGACGAACAGGCTGCCGTGCAGGCGGCCGCAGCCAAGGCGCGCGCACCGCGCTTTCCCGTGAAGAAGGTGGCCGTGCTCGGCGCCGGCGTCATGGGTGCCCAGATCGCGGCGCACCTCGTGAACGTGAAGGTACCGGTCGTGCTGTTCGACCTGCCAGCCAGGGAAGGCGCGAAGAACGGCGTCGTCACCCGGGCGGTCGAGAACCTGAAGAAGCTCAAGCCCTCCCCGCTGGGCGTGCCGGAGGACGCAGCCCTGATCCAGCAGGCGAACTACGAAGAGCACATGGCGCTGCTGGGCGAGTGCGACCTGGTGATCGAGGCGATCGCCGAGCGCATGGACTGGAAGCTGGACCTGTACAAGAAGATCGCGCCGCACATCGCGCCGCATGCGATCGTCGCCTCCAACACCTCGGGCCTGTCGATCACCAGGATGTCCGAGGCGCTGCCGGATGCGATCAAGCCGCGCTTTTGCGGCATCCACTTCTTCAACCCGCCGCGCTACATGGTGCTGGTGGAACTGATCGCCACGCCGACGACCAGCCCGCAAGTGCTGGACCAGCTGGAGAGCTTCGTCACGAGTGGGCTGGGCAAGGGCGTCGTGCGGGCCAAGGACACGCCCAATTTCATTGCCAACCGCGTCGGCATCGCCGGCATGCTGGGCACGATGCGCGAGGTGGAGAAGTTCGGCCTCACCTTCGACGTCGTCGACGACCTCACCGGCAAGAAGATGGGACGCGCTTCCAGCGGCACCTTCCGCACGGCGGACGTGGTGGGCCTGGACACGATGGCGCACGTCATCAAGACGCTGCAGGACACGCTGTCGGCCGAGACGGACCCGTTCTACGGCAGCTTCGGCACCCCGGAAGTGCTGAAGAAGTTGCTGGAGCTGGGCCACCTGGGGCAGAAGGCCAAGGCCGGCTTCTACAAGAAGCAGGGGCGCGACATCCTGCGCTTCGAGCTGGAAAGCGAGTCCTACGTGCCGGCCGGGCAGAAGGCCGATCCGGTCTACGGCCGCATGCTCAAGAAGCCGGCGGGCGAGCGCCTGAAGCTGCTGCGCAACGCGCAAGGCCCCGAGGGCCGGTTCCTCTGGTCCATCCTGCGCAACAGCTTCCATTACGCCGCGGTGCACCTGGCGACCATCGCCGAGACCGCGCGCGACGTCGACCAGGCGATGCGCTGGGGCTTCGGCATGAAGCAGGGGCCCTTCGAGCTGTGGCAGGAAGCGGGCTGGCTGCAGGTGGCGCAGTGGGTGCAGGAAGACATCGAGGCGGGCAAGGCACTGTCGCAGGCCCCGTTGCCCGAGTGGGTGTTCAAGGGCCCCGTCGCTGACGCCGGCGGCGTGCACACGGAGCAGGGGTCGTGGAATCCCTCCACCGGCCGCTTCGAGCCGCGTCGCGTCCTGCCGGTGTACGAGCGCCAGCTGTTCCCCGAGCTGCTGCGCGGCGAAGCCGGCCCGCGCTTCGAGACGGCCGGCACGACGCTGCACGAGGACAGGAACATGCGCTTGTGGACGCTGGACCACGAAGTGCTGATCGTGAGCCTCAAGACCAAGATGCACGTGATCAGCCCCGAGGTGTGCGAGGGCCTGATGCAGGCGGTGGAGATGGCGGAGAAGGACTACCGCGGCATGGTGGTCTGGTCGGGCGACGAGCCCTTCAGCGTCGGCGCCGACCTCGAGTCGACGCTGCCGGCCTTCATTGCCGTGGGTGTCGCCGCAATCGAGGATGCCGAAGGTTTCATGCAGCAGACCATGCTGCGCCTGCGCTATGCATCGGTGCCGGTGGTGTCCGCCATCCGCGGGATGGCGCTCGGTGGCGGTTGCGAGCTGGGCCTGTATTCGGCCAGGCGCGTCGCGGCCATGGAAAGCTACATCGGCCTGGTGGAAGTGGGCGTGGGCCTGGTGCCCGGTGCCGGCGGTCTGACCTACATCGCGCGGCGTGCGGCGGAGAACGCGCAGCACAGCATGGACAAGGACATCCTGAAGTTCGTCACCGAGGGCTTCACGGCCGCGGCCATGGCGAAGGTGGGCACCAGTGCGATCGAGTCGCGCAAGCTCGGTTACCTGCTGGACAGCGACCTCATCGTGCCGCACAAGGACGAACTGCTGTACGTGGCGATCCAGCAGGCCAAGGCGATGGACGACGCCGGCTACCGCCCGCCGCACAAGCGCCTGTTCCCGGTGGCGGGCCGCAGCGGCAAGGCGACCATCCTCGGGCAGTTGATCAACATGCGGGACGGCGGCTTCATCAGCCAGCACGACTTCCGCATCGCCGGCCTGATCGCCAACGTGGTGACCGGTGGCGATGTCGATGCGAACACGCTGGTGAACGAGGAGTACCTGATGACGCTGGAGCGCAGGGCCTTCTGCGAACTGGTGCAGCATCCGAAGACGCAGGAGCGGATCCTGGGGATGTTGAGCACGGGGAAGCCGGTACGGAATTGATGCCGTATTCCTCCCTCTCCCGCCTGCGGGAGAGGGCAGGGGTGAGGGCGGTGGCCGACACAAACGCGGGTGCGAGGCCGAGGCCCTCACCCCCACCCTCTCCCGCCGGGCGGGAGAGGGAGCAAGACAGAGGACAGAACATGACCAAGCAATTGCAAGACGCCTACATCGTCGCCGCCACCCGCACCCCCATCGGCCGGTCCCACAAGGGCTTCTTCCGCAACACGCGGCCGGACGACCTGCTGGCCACCGTGCTCAGGGCGGCCATGGCGCAAGTGCCGGGGCTCGACCCGAATGCCATCGAAGACCTGATCTGCGGCTGCGCGATCCCCGAGGGCCCCCAGGGCCTGAACGTCGCGCGCGTCGGCGCGGTGCTGGCGGGGCTGCCCAAGAGCGTCGGCGGCATCACGGTCAACCGCTTCTGCGCCTCGGGCCTGGCCGCCGTGCAGATGGCCGCGGACCGCATCCGCGTCGGCGAAGCCGACGTGATGATCGCCGCCGGCACCGAGAGCATGAGCATGGTGCCGATGATGGGCAACTCGCCCTCCCTGTCGCCGGAAATCTTCCGCGACTCCGACGACATCGGCAACTACGGCATCGCCTACGGCATGGGTCTCACCGCCGAGAAGGTCGCGCAGCAGTACAAGGTGAGCCGCGAGGACCAGGACGCCTTCGCGCTGGACTCGCACCTGCGGGCGGTGAAGGCGCAGCAGGCGGGCCTGTTTGCCGACGAGATGACCGAAGTCGCCGTCGAAGAGCGCAAGGTGGACCTCGAGTCGGCGGAGGTCGACATCGACACCCGCACCGTCAAGCTCGACGAAGGTCCACGTCCCGACACCACGATGGAAGCGCTCGGCAAGCTCAAGCCCGTGTTCGCCGCGCGCGGCAGCGTGACCGCCGGCAACAGCTCGCAGACCTCCGACGGGGCGGGCGCGCTGATCATCGCCAGCGAAGCCGCGATCAAGCGCTTCAACCTGCAGCCGCTCGCGCGCTTCGTCAGCTACGCGAGCCGCGGCGTGCCGCCGCACATCATGGGCATCGGCCCGATCCAGGCAATTCCCGCCGCGCTGAAGTCGGCCGGCCTGAGGAAGGAAGACATCGACTGGTTCGAGCTGAACGAAGCCTTCGCCGCCCAGTCATTGGCGGTGATCCGGGAACTCGGCCTCGACATGAGCAAGATCAACCCGCTCGGCGGCGCGATTGCGCTGGGCCACCCGCTCGGCGCCACCGGCGCGATCCGCTCCGCCACCGTCGTCCACGCCCTGCGTCGCAACAAGCTGAAGTACGGCATGGTGACGATGTGCGTGGGAATGGGGCAGGGGGCGGCGGGGATCTTCGAGGCGGTTTGAAACAAGCATGCAGCGCATCCAGCTCACCTCCACCGACGGCACCCCGATTGCCGCGCGCGTCTACGAACCCGAGGGCTTGGTCGAGGGCAACGTGGTCGTGGGCGGCGCCATGGGCGTGCGGCAGGACTACTACACGCCATTCGCCGAATGGCTGGCGCAGCAGGGCTGGCGCGTCACCACCTTCGACTACCGCGGCACCGGCGACTCCGCGCCCGCATCGCTGCGCGGCTTCCAGGCGGACCTGTTCGACTGGACGCGCGACTACGAAGCGGCCATCGACCACGCACACGCCTGCCTGCCGGGCGCGCCGCTGTACCTGCTCGGACACTCGCTCGGCGCGCAGCTGCCCGGCCTGCTGGCCAACCAGGACAAGGTGAGCGGCCTGCTCAGCGTCGCCGCCGGCAGCGGCTACTGGCGCGAGAACGCGCCCACGGTCAAGCGGCTGGTCCCGTGGCTCTGGTTCGTCGTCGTGCCCCTGGTCACGCCCCTCTTCGGCTACTTCCCGGGGCGCAAGCTGCGCAAGATCGGCGACATCCCGGCCGGCGTGATGATGCAGTGGCGCCGCTGGTGCCTGGACCCGTGCTACAGCGTGGGCGCCGAAGGCGAGCCAGCACGTCGCGCTTACGCCAACGCCCGCTTTCCCGTCCTCGCGCTCTCGATCAGCGACGACGAGCTGATGACGATGGAAGGCACCCGCAGCCTGATCGCGCTCTATGCCAACGCACCGCGCGAGATCCGCAGCATCCAGCCGGGCGACTTCGCGCTGCGCCGCATCGGCCACTTCGGCCCCTTCCGCAGCGAACACGAAACGCACCTGTGGCCGCGCATGGCCGAGTGGCTGCGCAACCTCGCCGCACCCGCCGCCGCATGATGGCGCAAGAGCATCCCTTCGACGCCGCAATCGCGCTGCAGGCAGCCGCCGACGGCTCCTTCACCGGCCGCACCAGCGCCGCCTACGCCAACATGATTGGGCCGTACGGCGGCATCACCGCCGCGCAGTGCATCCAGGCGGTCCTGCAGCACCCGCAACGCCTGGGCGATCCCGTCTCGCTCACGATCAACTTCGCTGCCGCGCTGGGCGACGGCAGCTTCATCGTGCGCCCGCGCGCGGCCCGCACCAACCGCTCCACGCAGCACTGGATCGTCGAGATGCTGCAGGGGGACGAGGTGGTGGCCACCGCCACCGTCTTCACCGCCGTGCGGCGCGAGACCTGGTCCGGCCACGAAGCGCGCATGCCGCAGGTGCCGAGGCCGCACGACACGCCGCAGACCCCGCGGCACGGCGTCGAGTGGCTCAACCGTTACGAGATGCGCTTCCTGGAAGGCTTCATCCCGAAGCAGTGGGACGGCGCCGAGCGCGACGACAGCCTCACGCGGCTGTGGGTCCGTGACAATCCTGCGCGTCCGCTGGATTTTTCATCGCTCACCGCCCTGGCGGACATCTTCTTCCCCCGCGTCTGGCTGCGCCGTGCCAAGCTCGTTCCCATAGGCACGGTGAGCATGACGGTCTACTATCACGCCGACGCTGGTCACTTGCGCAACGCCGGGCAGGGTTACCTGCTGCTGCAGGCGCAGGGCCAGGGCTTCGGCGGCGGCTACTTCGACCACGGCGGCCAGCTGTGGGACGAAGGCGGGACCCTGTTGGCCACCACGCACCAGGTCGTGTACTACAAGGAGTGAGCCGCATGGCAGAAGCAGGGCGTCGGGCAGCGGTGGTGATCGGCGCGGGGGATGCGACGGGCGGCGCGATCGCCCGGCGCTTCGCACGCGAAGGCTATGCGGTGTGCGCGGTGCGGCGCAACGCCGAAAAGCTGCAGCCGCTGATCGACGACATCCGCGGCGCGGGCGGCGAAGCGCACGGCTTCGGCACCGACGCGCGCAACGAGGACGAGGTCAATGCCCTGTTCGACGACATCGAAGCGCGCATCGGCCGCATCGAGGTGCTCGTCTTCAACATCGGCGCCAACGTGCCCTCCAGCATCATGGAGGAGACCGCGCGCAAGTACTTCAAGGTCTGGGAGATGGCGTGCTTCGCCGGCTTCCTGGCGGCGCGCAAGGCCGCCAAGTGCATGGCGCCGCACGGCAAAGGCACGATCCTGTTCACCGGCGCAACGGCTTCCATGCGCGGCTCGGCGAACTTCGCCGCCTTCGCCGGCGCCAAGGCCGGGCTGCGTGCGCTGGCGCAAAGCATGGCGCGCGAGCTGGGGCCGCGCGGCATCCACGTCGCCCACGTCGTGGTCGACGGCGCCATCGACACCGAATTCATCCGCGAGAACTTCCCGGAGCGCTATGCGCTGAAGGGCCGCGACGGCATCCTGAACCCGGACCACATCGCCGAGAACTACTGGATGCTGCACATGCAGCCGCGCGACGCCTGGACCCACGAGCTCGACCTGCGCCCGTGGATCGAGAAATTCTGAGGAGCCCGCCATGACCCGCGCCGTGGAGTTCTACTTCGACGTCGGCAGCCCCGCCGCCTACCTGGCGTGGACGCAGCTGCCGGGGATCGCCCGTGCGACGGGCACCGGGATCGAGTACCGGCCGTTCCTGCTGGGCGGGGTGTTCCAGGCGACCGGCAACCGCTCGCCCATGGAGGTGCCGGCCAAGGGCCAGTACATGCAGGACGACTTCCAGCGCTTTGCCAAGCGCTACGGCGTGCCCTTCGCGCACAACCCGCACTTCCCGATCAACACGCTGATGCTGATGCGCGGTGCGACCGGCCTGCAGATGCGCGAGCCCGAGCGGCTGGTGCCCTATGTCGATACCGTCTTCCGCGCGATCTGGGTGGACGGGCGCAACATGAACGATGCCGCGACGGTCGCCCGCGTGCTGCAGGGCACCGGCTTCGACGTGGAGAGGATCATGGCGCTCACCGGCGACCCCGCCGTGAAGGACCAGCTGAAGGTGGCGACCCAGGAGGCGGTGGGCCGCGGCGTGTTCGGCGCGCCCACCTTCTTCGTCGGCGACCAGATGTTCTGGGGCCAGGACCGACTCGATTTCGTGAAAGAAGCACTCCAGCAATGACCACCGAAGACATCCTCGTCCACGCCGAAGCCGGCGTGCTGACGCTCACGCTCAACCGCGTCGCGCGCAAGAACTCGATCACCTCGGACATGTACGCGGCGCTCGCGAACGGCATCGCCCGTGCGCAGGAAGACGCAAGCGTGCGGGTGGTGCTGATCCAGGGGCACGAGACGGTCTTCAGCGCCGGCAACGACATCGGCGATTTCCTGAACAAGCCGCCGGCGGGCAACGACTCGCCCGTCTTCCGCTTCCTGCACGGCATCGCCACTTTTCCCAAGCCGCTGGTGGCAGCGGTGTGCGGTCCCGCGGTCGGCATCGGCACCACCATGCTGCTGCACTGCGACCTGGTGTACGCCGGCGACAACGCGGCGTTCTCGCTGCCGTTCGTGAACCTGGGCCTGTGCCCCGAGGCGGCGTCGAGCCTGCTCATTCCGCAGATGCTGGGGTATCACCGCGCGGCGGAGGCGCTGATGCTGGGCGAACCCTTCATGGCCGAAGCCGCGCTGGAAGTGGGCCTGGTCAACCGCGTGCTGCCGCCGACCGAAGCCAACGGCTACGCGGCCGCGCAGGCGCGCAAGCTCGCGGCCAAGCCGATCACCAGCCTGGTGGAAACCAAGCGTCTGATGAAGAAGGCGCAGCAAGGCGCCGTGGTCCAGCAGATGGCGGACGAGGGCGAGTCCTTCCGCCGCCTGCTCGTATCGCCGGCAGCCAAGGAAGCGTTCACGGCGTTCATGGAGAAGCGCAAGCCCGATTTCTCGAAGGTGTAGCCGCTCTTCGCAAGCCTCCACCCTGCTGTCGTGTACCACTACGGCACAGCCCCCAAACCGGTGCGCGCTGTGTACACTCGGCCGCAAATAGCAGAGCCGGGTGCGGCCGTATAACAAGAGAGTGTCCGCGGCGGCGCGGCGAGGCATGGGACTTCATTCATCCGGAGATGAAGTTGAGGCGCTCGGTGTGGTTCATCGCAGCCGGCTTGCTCGCCTGCCTGGCCTGGGCGCAGCCCGTGCCCGACGATGCCGAATGGCGCACTGCCGGCAAGGACCCTGCGCTCACGCGGTTCAGCAGCCTCGCGCAGGTCAACACGTCCAACGCTTCGCAACTGAAGCTGGCGTTCCACTTCCCCACCGGCCACGACCGCGGCCATGAAGCGGCGCCGATCATCGCGGACAACACGATGTTCGTGGTGGGCCCCTTCCCCAACATCGTCTGGGCCTTCGACCTGGCGCAGCCCGGCTTCAAGCTGAAGTGGACCTTCGACCCGAAGCCGCAGGCGAGCGCGCAGGGCGTCGCCTGCTGCGACACGGTCAACCGCGGCGCCGCCTACGCCGACGGCCGCCTGTTCTTCAACACGCTCGACAACCACACCGTCGCGCTCGATGCGAAGAGCGGCAAGGAGCTGTGGCGCGCGAAGATGGGGGAGATCAAGAACGGCGAGAGCATGACGATGGCGCCGCAGGTCGTGAAGGGCAAGGTGCTGGTGGGCAACAGCGGCGGCGAATTCGGCGTGCGCGGCTGGATCTCCGCGCTCGACGTGGCGACCGGCAAGCTCCTGTGGCGCGCCTACTCGACCGGCCCGGACAAGGACGTGCTGATCGGCCCCGGCTTCAAGCCCTTCTACAAGTCCGACCAGGGCAAGGACCTGGGCATGAAGACCTGGCCCGGCGAGACGTGGAAGATCGGCGGCGGCACGGTGTGGGGCTTCATCTCGTATGACCCCGAGCTGGACCTCATCTACCACGGCACCGCCAACCCGGGACCTTGGAACCCGGAGCAGCGCCGCGGCGACAACAAGTGGACCTCGGGCCTGTTCGCGCGCCGTCCGGACACCGGCGAGGCGGTCTGGTTCTACCAGACCAGCCCGCACGACCTGCACGACTACGACGGCGTCAACGAGAGCGTGCTGGTCGACCTGGACATCGACGGCCGGCGCCGCAAGGTGCTGCTGCGCCCGGACCGCAACGGCTACCTCTATGTCATCGACCGCACCACGGGCCAGGTGATCTCGGCGACGCCCTTCGTGCACACGACCACCTCGCACGGCGTGGACCTGCAGACCGGCGCGCTTCGGTACAACGCGGCGAAGGAGCCGCGCACCGGTGAAACGGTGCGCAGCATCTGCCCGGCCTCTCCCGGCGCGAAGGACTGGCAGCCGGCAGCGTGGTCGCCGCGCACGAAGCTGCTGTACATCCCGCACCAGAACCTCTGCCAGGACGCGATCACCTACGAGGCGAGCTACATCGCCGGCACGCCCTTCGTGGGCGCGGACGTGAAGATGTACGCCGGACCCGGCGGCATGCGCGGGCGCTTCACCGCGTGGGACCCCGTGGCCAAGCGCAAGAAGTGGGACATCGAGGAGAAGTTCCCCGTGTGGAGCGGTGCCCTCGTCACCGCCGGCGACGTCGCGTTCTACGGCACCATGGACGGCTGGTTCAAGGCGATCGACGCGCGCGACGGCAAGACGCTCTGGCAGTTCAAGACCGAGTCCGGGATCATCGGCCAGCCGGTCACCTGGCGGGGCGTCGACGGCCAGCAGTACGTCGCCATCCTTGCGGGTGTCGGCGGCTGGTCGGGCGCCATCGTGTCGGCGGGGCTGGACCCGCGCGATGCCACCGCGGCACTCGGCTTCGTCGGCGCCATGCGCGACCTGCCCGCAGCCACCAAGCGCGGCGGCCACCTGTACGTCTTTTCGCTGCAGGGGATGAAATGATGCGCGCGGCGGTGCTGCTCCTCGTGATGGCGGCCACCGCCGCGGCGGCGCAGGACGCACCGCGCACGACCCTTCGGGTGTGCGCCGACCCGGACAACCTGCCTTATTCGCACGAGGACGGCAGCGGCTTCGAGAACCGCATCGCGCGCCTGGTCGCCGACGACTTGGGCCTGCCGCTGGAATACGCATGGCTGCCGGACCGCCGCGGCTTCGTGCGCAAGACCATGGGCTCGGGCCTGTGCGACCTGATCGTGGGCGTCCCGGTGCAGTTCGAGCGCAC
>DATAGN010000226.1:0-22303 GCA_036263715.1 Ramlibacter sp. | reverse complement strand
CTGGGACATGTACCGCGCCGTGCTGGGCGCCGACGAGATCCCGGCCGTCTCCGCCTTCGACAAGGCGCAATTGCCCTGGCGCCTGATGCGCCTGCTGCCCGCGCTGCGCGAAGAAGCGGTGTTCGCGCCGCTGGCGCGCTTCCTGGAGGACGACGAGGACCATCGCAAGCTGCACCAGCTGGCGCTGCGCCTTGCCGACCTGTTCGACCAGTACCAGGTGTACCGCGAGGACTGGCTGGCGGCCTGGGCTGAGGGCCACGACCGGCTGCCACGCCCCGGCGGCAGCCACGAGGCCGTGCCCGAGCCACTGCGCTGGCAACCGCGCCTGTGGCGCGCCCTGCTGGAGGACGTCGGCGATCGCGGCGCTTCGACCAGCCGCGCGCAGGTGCACCACCGCTTCATCGAGCGCTGCCGGGCCTGGCCGGCCGATGCACTTGCGCCGGCCGGCCTGCCGCGCCGCATCGCCGTGTTCGGCATCTCCTCCCTGCCGCGGCAGTCGCTCGATGCGCTCGCTGCGGTGGCGCGCTGGTCGCAGGTGCTGCTGTGCGTGCACAACCCGTGTGAACACGACTGGTCGCACATCGTCGCCACGCAGGATGCCTATCGCTCGCGCCGGCACAAGCGCAGGCCGGGGATGCGCGGCGAAGTGGCCGGCGACGCGCTGCACCTGCAGGCGCAGCCGCTGCTGGCCGCGTGGGGCAAGCAGGGCCGCGACTTCATCCGCCTGCTGCACGACCACGACCAGCAGCACGAAAGCTACGCGCCGCGCTTCCACGCGATCGGCCAGCGCATCGACCTGTTCACGCGCAATGCGGGGGACACGCTGCTGCGCCAGCTGCAGGACGACATCCGCGAGCTGCGGCCGCTGGCGGAGACGCGCGAGGCCTGGCCCGCGGTCGACCCGACCCGCGACCGCTCGATCGCCTTCCACGTCGCGCACGGCCCGCAGCGGGAAGTGGAGGTGTTGCACGACCAGCTGCTGCAGGCCTTCACCGAAGACCCCACGCTGCGGCCCCGCGACGTGATCGTGATGGTGCCGGACGTCGCGGTGTACGCGCCGCACATCCAGGCGGTGTTCGGGCTGGTGGATCGCGACGACCCGCACCACATCCCTTTCAACGTGGCCGACCAGGGGCAGCGCCAGCAGGATCCCCTGCTCGGCGCGCTGGAGCAGCTGCTGCACCTGCCGGATGCACGGCTGGGCGTGAGCGACGTGCTGGACCTGCTGGACGTGCCGGCCCTGCGCCAGCGCTTCGGGATGGACGAGGCGCAGGTCGGACTGCTGCGGCAGTGGCTGGATGCCGCGCGCATCCGCTGGGGCCTGCATGCGCAGCACCGCGTGCGGCTCGGATGGCCCGAGGCGACGGAGCAGAACACGTGGCTGTTCGGCCTGCGCCGCATGATGCTGGGGTATGCGGTGGGGCAGGGCGAGGCCTGGCAGCAGATCGAGCCGCTGCCCGAGGTGGGCGGCCTCCATGCGGACCTGCTCGGCCCGGCGATGCGCCTGTTGGAAGCGCTCGAGGCGCACTGGCAGGCGCTGGACCGGCCCGCAGCGCCCGCCGAATGGGTGCGGCGCCTGCGCGGCCTCTTGCAGGCCTTCTTCGCGGCGCCCGATGGCAGTGCGGCTGGACTCACGCTGCTGCGCGCCGAGAGCGCCTTGCAGGACTGGCTGCAATCCTGCGACGACGCACGGCTGCACGACGCACTGCCCTTGTCCGTGGTGCGCGAACACTGGCTCGATGCGCTGGAGCCGCCCGGCTTGCGGCAGCCTTTCTTTGCCGGCGGCGTGACCTTCGCATCGCTGATGCCCATGCGAGCCATCCCGTTCCGGCGCGTGGCGCTGCTGGGAATGAACGATGGCGATTACCCGCGCACGCGGGCGCCGATGGATTTCGACCTGATGGCGCGGGAGCATCGCGCCGGCGACCGCTCGCGGCGCGAGGACGACCGCTACCTGTTCCTGGAAGCGCTGTTGTCGGCGCGCGAACACCTGCATGTCAGCTGGGTGGGGCGCAGCATCCACGACAACGAGGAGCGGCCGCCTTCGGTGCTGGTGGCGCAGTTGCGGGACCACATCGCGGCGGGGTGGAGGCTGCAGCCCTCACCCCTGCCCTCTCCCGCGGCCGGGAGAGGGAGTCCTTCGCTGCTGGAGGCGCTGACGACGGTGCACAAGCTGCAGCCCTTTCACCCTGCGTATTTCGTGCAGGGTGCGTCGCGCCACTTCAGCTATGCCAACGAGTGGCGAGCGACGCTGGCTGCGCCGCGCAAGGAGGAAGCAACAGAGGAAGAACTGCAGCCGCTCGTGCAACAGCCCGCGCTGACGCTCAAGCTGGTCACCGACTTCTACCGCAATCCCGTGCGCGCCTTCTTCCAGCGCCGGCTGGACATCCGCTTCGAGCAGGACGAAGACGCGACGCAGGACCATGAGCCGTTTTCCATCAACGGCCTGGAGAACTGGCAACTGCAGGACGAACTGATCCGGGCGCAGCGTGCCGCGGTGGACGACGCGCTGGCCGCAGATCCACCCGAGGATCCGGATCTCGCGCGCCACACGGCGCTGCAGGCCCGGGTCGAGAGGATCGCCCGCCGCGGTGAGCTGCCGCACCGCGCCTTCGCCGCCGGTGCCGCGGACAAGCTGGGGCAGCCGATGGCGCAGCTGTTCTGGAACTACCAGGAAGCGCTGGCGCGCTGGCCGACGCCCCTGCCTGACGCCCCGCTGGAGCACGCGGCCGGGTCGGTGCAACTGCAGGACTGGCTCACCGGCCTGCGCACCGATGGCAGCACGCGCTGCCGTCTCGTGCTGGAAAGCAGCGGCGTGGTCACCAACAAGCCGCGCGGCTGGCGCTACGACAAGCTGCTGCCGCACTGGGCCGCGCACCTGGCCGCCCACCTGGACGGCGAGCCGCTGGAGACCTGGGTGATCAGCAAGGCGGGCACCGCGAAGTTCCGGCCTCTGGCCGCCGGCGACGTCATCGCCATCTGGCAGGTCGTGCTGCAGGCGTACGAGCAAGGCATGCGGCGGCCGCTGCGTTTTTCGGTCGAATGCGCCTGCGCCTGGCTCAAGGCCATGACCCCCGGCAAGAAACAGCCGACGCAGCAGGACGGCGTCGATGCGGTCTGCAGGATGCACGCGGTCGAAGCCGGCCACGATCCGAGGAAGCGGGATGTCTACTTCCGCCGCGCCTGGCCGGAGTTCGATGCGTTCTGGGCCGGTGGCGAGGAGTTCCAGCGCTGGGCGCATGGCCTCATGGCGCCCTTGCGGCAGCACCTGGGCGACGCACCGAGGGAGGACGCGGCGTGAGCGCAGCCCCGACCCTGCTCGACCCGCTGTCGTTCCGGCTGCGCGGCCGCGCGCTGGTCGAGGCGAGCGCCGGCACCGGAAAGACCTTCACCATCGCGGCGCTGTACCTGCGCCTGGTGCTCGGCCACGGTGGCGACAACGCGTTCACGAGCGCGCTGACGCCGCCGCAGATCCTGGTGGTGACCTTCACCGAGGCGGCCACGAAGGAGCTGCGCGACCGCATCCGCACGCGCCTGGCGCAGGCGGCGCAGCTGTTCCTGCAGGAGCCGCACGAGCCGCCCGGCGACATCGATCCCTTGCTGCTGGACCTGCGCGCCAGCTACCCCCCCGCCGAATGGGCGGCATGCGGGCAGCGCCTGCGCGTCGCCGCCGAATGGATGGACGAGGCGGCGGTCTCCACCATCCACGGCTGGTGCAACCGCATGCTGCGCGAGCACGCCTTCGACAGCGGCAGCCTGTTCCACCAGGAGCTGCTCGCCGATGCCGGCGAACTGCGCGAGGAAGCCCTGCGCGATTACTGGCGCGAGCATTTCTACCCGCTCGCGCCGGAGGACGCCGCGTGCGTGGCGGGCTGGTGGCCGGATCCCCCGGCCCTGGGCGAGGCGCTCCAGGACCTGCTGCCGCATGCCGAATCGCTGCCGGATGCGCCGCCGCCCCTGGACGCCATGCGGCAGGCGCGCGAGGCCTGCGACCAGGCGCTGGGGGACATGCGCGCGCCGTACGCGAGCTGGTGCGAGGAGTTGCAGCACCTGCTGGACGCCGCGCGCGACGCCGGCGCCCTGGACGGCAAGAAGCTGCAGAAGCGCTGGTACGACGCCTGGCTGGCCGAACTGCGCGCCTGGTGCCAGGGAGACAAGCACCGGCCGGAGCTGACGGCCACGGCGTGGGAACGATTGAGCGTGAAGGGCCTGCGCGAAGCGTGGGCCCAGGCGCCCGCGCACGACGCGCTGCGGGACCTCGAAAAGCTGCAGGAGCGCCTGGGCTGCCTGCCCGAGGCGAAGCACCAGGTGCTGGCCCACGCGGCCCGCTGGGTCGCGCAGCGCATCGCGCGCGAAAAGCAGCGGCGCGCCGAAGTGGGTTTCGACGACATGCTCACGCAGCTGCGTGACGCGCTGCAGGGCGGCAACGGCGCGCGCCTGGCCGAGCGCATCCGGGCGCAGTTCCCGGTGGCGCTGATCGACGAGTTCCAGGACACGGACCCCATCCAGTACGGCATCTTCGACGCCGTGTACGGCAGCGATGCGGCGCGGCAGGACACCGCGCTGGTGCTGATCGGCGACCCGAAGCAGGCGATCTACGCTTTCCGCGGCGCCGACATCTTCACCTACCTGCAGGCGCGCCGCGCCACCGCCGGACGCCACGAGACACTGGGCACGAACTTCCGCTCGACGAGCGCCATGGTCGAGGCGGTGAACCACGTCTTCCTGCAGGCGGAGCAACGCCCCGGCGAGGGCGCCTTCAAGTTCCGCACGGACACGGACGACCCGCTGCCCTTCATCCCCGTGCAAGCGAAGGGACGCGAGCAGGCGTGGGTGGTGCAGGACGAGACCCAGCCGGCCCTGACCTGCTGGTGGCACGACCCCGGCAAGGCGGTGAAGGACAGCGAGTACCGCCTGGCGATGGCGCAGGCCTGCGCGGCCGAGATCGTGCGCCTGCTGAACCTCGGGCAGGCGGGGCAGGCCGGCTTTCGGGAGGCGGACGGCAGCCTGCGCAAGCTGGCGCCGCGCGACATCGCCGTGCTGGTCAACGGCAGGACCGAGGCACGCGCCGTGCGCGAGGCGCTGCGCGTGCTCGGCGTGCGCAGCGTGTACCTCTCGGACCAGGGCAACGTGTACGCCAGTGCGGCGGCGGAGGAGCTGCAGCGCCTGCTGCAGGCGTGCGCCTCGCCGGAGGACGGTCGGCTCGTGCGCGCGGCACTCGGCACGCCGCTGCTGGCGCAGGACTGGCAGGCGCTGGATCGCCTGAACACCGACGAACTGCACTGGGACGCGATGCTGCAGCGCTTTCGCGGCTACCGCGAGCGCTGGCGGCGGCAGGGCGTGCTGCCCATGCTGCGCCGCCTGCTGCACGACTACCAGGTGCCCGCGCGGCTGGTGGCGCAGGACGAGGAGCGCCAGCTCACCGACTTGCTGCACCTGGCCGAACTGCTGCAGGAAGCCAGCGCGTTGATCGATGGCGAGCATGCGCTGGTGCGCTTCCTCGCCGAGCAGCGGCAGGACCGCGCGAGCCTCGAGCAGCGGCAGCTGCGCCTGGAAAGCGACGCCGACCTGCTGAAGGTGGTGACGGTCCACAAGTCCAAGGGACTCGAATATCCGCTGGTGTTCGTGCCCTTCCCGTGCATCGCCTGGCCGGCGCGCGCCGACAAGCTGCCGCTGAAGTGGCACGACGAACAAGGCCGCTTGCACGTGTCGGTGGAACCCGACGGCACCATGGTGGAGATCGCCGAGCGCGAGCGCCTGGGCGAGGACCTGCGCAAGCTCTACGTGGCGCTCACGCGCGCGCGCTTCGCCACCTGGATCGGACTCGCGCCCGGTGAAGACCTGCGCCACAGCGCCGTCGGCTACCTGCTCCATGGCGGCCAGGAGGTCGCGTCGGGCGCGCTGCAGCCGCTGCTGGCCGCGACCTTCGGCCGCAACCCGCACGTGGCGGTGGTCAAGGCGCCCGCCGCCGGTAGCGAGCCCTACCGGCCCGAGCACGAGCCGGTGCTGCTGTCGGAACCGCGCGTTGCACGCACGCCGCGCGAACGCTGGTGGATCGCGAGCTATTCGCGCCTGCGCGACGAACAGGGCGCCGCGCGCCCCGTGCTGCCAGCGCCGGAGTCCGCCGCGGACGAGACCTACCTGGAAAGCGGTGTTTCCGCGGACGCGGATGCCACCGCAAGTGCTGCATCACCAGGGACGCTGCACGCGTTCCCGGCCGGTGCCGCCGAAGGCACCTTGCTGCACGGCATCCTGGAATGGGCGGGTCGCAAGGGATTTGCCGCGGCGCTGGCGGCGCCGGATGAACTCGCGCAGCAGGTGGCGCGCCGCACGCAGCCGCAGCGCTGGCAGCCGCATCGGCAGGTCGTGCAGGACTGGCTGGCCGCGTGGCTCGCCGCACCCTGGGATCTTTCCGGCCTGCAGCGCGGCGTCGCACCGATCGCGCCGCGCGCCATGACCGCCATCCAGGTGGAGATGGAGTTCTGGCTCGGTGCGTCCGATGTGGACGTGCAGGCGCTCGATGCGATCGTGTGCCGGCACACGTTGGGCGGCGTGCAGCAGCGGCCGCCGCTCAAGCGCGAGCACGTGAATGGCATGCTCAAGGGCTTCATCGACCTGGTGTTCGAACACGAAGGCCGCTACTACGTGGCCGACTACAAGTCCAACCGGCTCGGTACCGGCGACAGTGCCTACGACCCCGACCGCATGCGGGACGCGGTGCTGCACCACCGCTACGACCTGCAGTACGCGCTGTACCTGTTCGCGCTGCATCGCCTGCTGCGCTCGCGCCTGGGCGACGCCTACAGCTACGACACGCACATCGGCGGCGCGGTCTACGTGTTCCTGCGCGGCCACGCCGCGCCATCCGGCGGCCTGCACCTGGAGAAGCCGCCGCGCGCGCTGGTCGACGAACTGGATGCGCTGTTCGGCGCGGGAGCGTCGGCATGAACCCGCCCGACATGCTGCTCCTGCTGCAACGCTGGTGCCAGGCCGGCTGGCTGCGCGAGGTGGACCAGGTGTTCGCCGGCTTCCTGGCGCGCGAGGCGCCGGGTGCCGACGGCTTGCTGGTGCTGGCCGCGGCGCTGGCCAGCCACCAGCTGGGGCGAGGCCATGTATGCCTGGACCTCGAAGCGACGCTGGCCGATGCAACCGCGACGCTGGCCATCCCGCCGGAGCTGCGCGAGCCCGCGCAGGAGGAGCCGCCACCCACGCCGGCCGCCGTGCTGCAGGGCGTGAGCCTGGCGCAGTGGCAGCGCGCCTTGCAGCACGCGGCGCTGGTGGGCGAGGCCGCAGGAACGACGCCGCTGGTGCTGGCCGGCACGCGCCTCTACCTGCGCCGCTTCTGGGAACACGAGCGGGTGATCCGCTCGGCGATCCGCGCGCGCGTCGAACAGCGCGTCGACTTCGATGCCGCGACGGCGCAGGACGTGCGGCGCATGCTCGATGCGCTGTTCCCCCGCGAGGCGAACACGCCCACCCCCGACTGGCAGAAGCTGTCTTGCGCGCTGGCGCTGCATTCGCTCTTCACCGTGGTCACCGGCGGGCCCGGCACCGGCAAGACGACCACCGTCGTGAAGCTGCTGGCGCTGTTGCAGCACCTGGCGCTGGGCACGCCCGGCGGCCGCCGCCTGCGCATTCGCCTGGCTGCTCCCACCGGCAAGGCGGCAGCGCGGCTGAACACGTCGATCGCCAACGCGGTGCAGGGACTCAAGCTGCAGCACCTGCCCGACGCGCAGGCTTTGCGCGATGCGATCCCGACGGAGGTGAGCACCGTGCACCGCCTGATGGCGTCGATGGGCACTACGCGCAGGTTCCGCCACGACGCGCAGAACAAGCTGCCGCTGGACGTGCTGGTGCTCGACGAAGCATCGATGATCGACCTGGAAACCATGTCGGCGGTGCTGCAGGCCCTGCCGGCCAACGCGCGCCTGGTGCTGCTGGGCGACAAGGACCAGCTCGCTTCGGTGGAAGCAGGCAGCGTGCTGGGCGAGCTGTGCCGGCGCGCCGACGGCGGACACTACCTGCCCGCCACGCGCGGGTGGCTGCACGCGCTGAGTGGCGAAGCCATCTCCGAAGAACACGTCGATGCGGCCGGCCAGTGGCTGGACCAGGCCGTGGCCAAGCTGCGCCACAGCTATCGCTTCGATGCGGCCAGCGGCATCGGCCAGCTGGCCGCCGCCGTCAATGCAGGAGACGTTGCCCGGGTGCGCGCGATCCGCAAGGCGCCGCACGCCGACCTCGCCTGGCTGGCCGACGATGCCCAGGGGCGCGCGCTGCGGCGGCTGGTGCTGCAGGGCGACCGCGACCTCTTCGGCGCGGCCGATGGCAAGCCGGTAGGGTATGCGCACTACCTCGCCGTGCTGCGCGAGCAGCACCCGGCGCTCGCTGCGCCGCGGGAAAGCTTCGACGCCTGGGCCCGGGCGGTCCTGTCCGCCTACGGCCAGTTCCAGCTGCTATGCGCCGTGCGCAAGGGCGAGCAGGGCGTCGAACGCATGAACGAGAAGGTGCAGGCGCTGCTGCACAAGGAAGGCCTGGTCGCTGCGACGCAGCCCTGGTACGTCGGGCGGCCGGTGATGGTGACGCGCAACGACTACGGCCTGGGGCTCATGAACGGCGACGTGGGCGTGACGCTGGAACTGCCGGTTTCACGCGAGGACGGCGCTGCCCTGGAATGGATGCCGCGCGTCGCCTTCCCATCGGCTGACGGCGGCATCCGCTGGGTGCTGCCCAGCCGGCTGCAGGATGTGGAAACGGTGTTCGCGATGACCGTCCACAAGTCGCAGGGTTCGGAGTTCACCCACGCGGCCTTGCTGCTGCCCGATGGCGGCAGCCGCGTGCTGACGCGCGAGCTGGTCTACACCGGCATCACGCGCGCGAAGAAGTGGTTCACGGTCGCCGGGGCGCAGCAGGTGCTGGAACAGGCGGTGGAGCGGCCGACGCGGCGGGCGGGTGGCTTGCTGATCGACTGAGCCTGCTGTGTCGGGGTTCGGCTGCGCGCTCGCCCCGACCTACGGGGGCAGGCTAATGCTGGAACCGCCCCTGCTTCGTATAGATCGCCAGGTCCACGCGGGTCAGCCCCGCGTGCTCGCCCGGGCCGTAGCGCAGCTGCATGCCATTGACGTCGATGACGCCGGCGCGGGTGATGCCCTGCACGAAGCTCTCGCGCGTGGGTTGGGGGCCGGCCAGCTTGAGGGCGGCCACCAGTGCCTTGGCGGTCATGTAGCCCTCGAGGCTGCCATAGGAGACGTCCTTGCCCGGCATGTGCCTGGCGAACACGTCGCGGTGTTCGCGCGCCAGTTCCGTCTTGCGCTCCATCGGGTTGGGCACCACCTGCGAGAACACCATGCCATGCGCCAGGTCGCCCAGCTTGGCGGCGAGCTGCGCCGAGCCGGAGTTCACCGCGTGGAAGTTCACCTTCAGCCCCTGCGCGCGTGCCTTGCGCACCAGCTTCTCGTACATGCCCACGCTGCCGTGGTTCAGCACGACCTGCGCGCCCGAGCGGCCGATGGCGGTGGCCATGGCGTCGATCTGCGCCTCGCTGATGTCCGACTTGAAGGGCAGGTCGTGCACTTCGATGTTCATCGGCTTGGCGATGGCCCGCACGTTCTCCAGGTGTTGCGCCCCGGTCTCCGACTCGGCCCGCACGAAAGCCACGCGCGTGACGCCGACGCCGCGCGCGTAATCGAGCAGCGCGCGGAATTCCTCGCGGTGTTCGCTGCGCACCGGGAAGACCAGCGGCTGGTGCGGGCGGCGCAGCGACGGCGAGCCCGCCATCGGACCGAAGAAGGGCACCTTCAGGTGAACGGCCGCCTTCATCACCGCGGTCGACGGGCCGCCCTCGATCGAGCCGAACAGGACGAACACCTTGTCCTGCTCGACCAGCGCGCGGGCGTTCTTCTCCGCCTGCGCGGCCTGGTTGTCGTCGTCCAGCGTCTTGAGCACCACGCGGCGGCCATGGACGCCGCCGGTCTCGTTGACGTGCTTGAGGTAGGCGGAGATGCCATCGTGCACGGCGACCCCGTAGCTGTTCTTTCCGCCTTGCAGCGTGATGGTCTGGCCGATGACCACGGTGGTGGCGGTGACGCCGTCGGCGGACTGCGCCGTCGATGCCATGAGGGCGCAAAGCGCCAGGAACGCGATTCGAAGATGTCGCACAGCTGTCCTCCGATGTAACGGTAGTTACAGTCTGCTACAACTGCGCCGGGGTGAACAGGCGCCCGGTGGCGGGAACGCCCCAGAAACTGGTACATGGTCGGCGCCGCGGGACGAGCGGCGGCGGATGTCAGCCTGCCTTAGGCAGCCCCGTCCTCAGGTGGGCAGCAGCTGCAGCGTCGGCGCGGGAGCTTGCCGGGCCCGTTGCGAACGCATCCCTTGCGCGCCACCCTTGAAGACACCGCAGGCGATCACCAGGTCGCCGCAACGCTCGAAGTACGCGGACTTCAGCATCTCCTGCTTGGACAGCGGATGCACCCACTTGTAGTCGGTCCAGCCGGAGCCCGCCCTGAAGGCGCCCGCCACCATGTCGGCGACGAACATCCGGCCGTCCGCGTCCTTCAGGGGCTTCCAGTCGATGTCCCAGAAGCGGCGGCTCGCCCCGTGGGCTGCGACCCGGCCGTCGGAATGGTAGACGCTCAGGTAAAGGTCGCGATCGATGAACTGGCCGGCGGCGAGCTTGCGCACGTCCGCGACCAATGCGGTCGGTCCCTGCGTGCGCGCGTATTCCACGGCGGCGCGCACCAGCTGCACGGCCTCCTCGGCGCTGCCGAACTCCCGGTCTCCGAGTCGGAAGGCGGAAGCGACCTGGGTGAGCTGCTCGGCTTCCTCGCGCATGCCCTCAGCGGTGCGCGCCAGTTCCTGCACCAGCGCCGCGTTCTGCTGCGTCATGCCGTCGATGTGCACCACGGAGCGGTTGATCTCCTCGATGCCGGCGCTCTGCTCGGTGGTCGCCGCGGCGATGTCCGCGACCAGGCGCGTGACCTGCTCCACGTTGGCAACGATCTCGTTCATCGCCCGGCCCGCGTCCGCCACCAGCACGCTGCCGGCGTCCACCTGTTGCACGGAGCCCGTGATCAGCGTCTTGATCTCCCGCGCAGCCACCGCGGCGCGCTCGGCAAGGGTGCGCACCTCGCCGGCCACCACGGCGAAGCCCCTGCCCTGCTCGCCCGCGCGCGCCGCTTCGACCGCTGCGTTCAGGGCGAGGATGTTGGTCTGGAAAGCGATGCCGTCGATGACCGAGATGATGTCCGCCACCTGCGCGGAGCGCTCCTTGATGCCGCCCATGTTGTGCACCACCTGCTGCACCACCCCGCGTCCCCGCATCGCGGAATCGTGCGTGGCCGTCACCATGGCGCTCGCCTGGCGGGCGTGCTCCGCGTTCTGCCGCACCGTCGCCGCCAGTTGGTCCATGGACGAAGCGGTTTCCTCCAGCGAGGCCGCCTGCGCATCCGTGCGGCTGGAGAGGGCCGCGTTGTCCGAGGTCATCAGGGCGGAGGTCGACGCGATCGACGAGGTCCTCGCCCGGACGCCGGCGATCATGCCGAACATGCGCTGCTTGACCTCGCCGAGCGCGAGCGCGAGCTCGCCCAGCTGGCCTGCGTGCATGGCGGCCTGCGAGGAATCGGCCAGGTCACCCGCGGCCAGGCTTTGCGCCGCGGCCGTGATCGAAGCGAGCGGTCGGGAGACACGCACCCGCAGGGTCCACGCGAGCGCCGCCACCAGGACGAGCGCCAGCAGGCTGAGTGCAGCCGCCCACCCCGTTCCCAGGGGACGGAAGACCGCTTGGACGCCCAGCAAGAGGATGCAGGCCACGAGCAGCCCCAGCGTCCACGAGATGCCGGCATCAATCAGGTTACGGTTTTTCACATCTCATGATTGCCGGTGCGCGGCTCGTCGGCAAGGGCAGCCTGCCGGCAGGGCCCCGGTGGCTGCCGACCGGTGTGGTGTTTGTCACGATGCCGCTCCCTGCCGGCAGCGCCCGCGGGCAGGACCACCTTGGCAACTGCGGTTTTTCCTGACCCATTCTCCGTCTTCGTCTGCTTTTCCCATGCGCCCGCGCCTGTTATCGTCTGCGCTGGTTTCGACCTCTTTCAGGAGACTCTCATGAGAAAAGCACTGGCCCTCTTTGCCGTGGTCCTGTCCCTCGGGATGACCACCGTGGCCTTCGATGCAGACGCCAAGCGGCTGGGCGGCGGCAAGTCGGCCGGCATGCAGCGCAACAACGTGACGCAGCCGGCGAACAGCCCGGGCGGCGCGCAGCCGGGCAGCCCTGCGCAGGTCGCACCGGCGGCAGGCGCAGCGGCGGCGGCAGCGCCCGCGGCAGCGGCAGCCAAGCGCAGCTGGATGGGTCCGCTCGCCGGCCTGGCCGCCGGCCTGGGCATCGCGGCGCTGGCGTCGCACTTCGGCTTCGGCGAAGCCCTGGCGAACATGATGACCATCGCTCTGGTCGTGATGGCCGTGCTGCTGCTGGTGGGCTTCATCATGCGCAAGCGCGCCGCGGCACAAGCCGGTGCGCTGGCCGGTGCGGGCGGGCTGGGCCAGATGGCCAACCGCCAGCCGCAGGACGCTGCGTTCCGCACGGCCGAACCGCAGCGGCCGCAGGGTGGCTCGCTGATCGGCTCGCGCCTGATGGGCGGCGCTGCAGCCACCACGGGCGCGGTGGGCACCATCCCCGCCGACTTCGACGTGCCGGCTTTCGAGCGCACGGCCAAGGACCAGTTCATGGCCCTGCAGGCCGCCAACGATGCGCGTGACCTCGACCGCCTGCGCGACTTCCTGTCGCCGGAGATGTTCGACATCGTGCGTTCGGAGATCGCCGAGCGCGGCGACGCGGCGCAGAAGACCGAGGTGTTCGGCCTGAACGCGCAGGTGCTCGACGTGGCGGAGGAAGCCGGCCAGTACGTGGTCAGCGTCCGCTTCACCGGCAGCATCCGCGAACAGCATGGCGCGGTGCCGGAAGACCTGAACGAGGTGTGGCACCTGAGCAAGCCGATGCGCGGCTTCGGCGGGTGGGTGATCGCGGGGATCCAGCAGCTGTAAGCATTTCCTCGCGGAGGCCCTCACCCCTGCCCTCTCCCCGAGGGGAGAGGGAGGAAAGCCAAGGCCCGTCGCGCGAGCGGCGGGCTTTTTTCGTTTCAGGCGACCAGGCGCTGCACCAGTGGGTGCTGGATGCGGCGTTCGGCCGTGACCAGGAAGAAGTGCTCCGTCACCTCGCACTCACCCAGCAGCTTCATGCCCTTGTCCTGCAGCAGCTCCTCGTGCGACCAGCGCGAGGCAGGAAAGGCGCCCATGCCGCTGCGGCCGAAGGCCGCCAGCAGGGCACTGTCTTCGAACTCGCCGGCAATGCGCGGGCGGATGCCCTGGCGCTCCAGCCACTGGTCCAGCCCGGCGCGCACGGCGGCGTGGCTGGTGGGCAGCAGCAGCGGCACCTCCGCCAGGCACTCGGGAAAGGGCTTGCGGCAGGACTTCGCGACCGCTGCGGGCGCGAACCAGGCCATGCGCGCCTCGCCGAGCGCATGGCTGTAGAGGCGCAGGTTGGGATTGGGCGGAGCGCCGCGATCGGACAGCACCGCATCCAGCTTGTGCAGCGCCAGCTCCGCCAGCAGGCGGTCGAACTCGTCTTCGTGGCAAAGCAGGCGCACGCGCGGATCCTCCAGCGCGGGCTGCAAGAGGTGGCGCACCACGAGCTTGGGCAAGCCGTCGCTGATGCCCACCGCCAGCCGCAGTCCGTGCCCGGTCGCCGCTTCGCGCACCGCAGCGGGCAGCTGCTCGCCCAGCTGGAAGATCTGCTCGGCGTGCGTCAGCGCGGCCAGGCCCGCTTCCGTCAGTGCGATGCCGCGTCCGGCCGGCTTGAACAGGGAGTGCCCCAGTGACTGCTCGAGCAAGCGCACCTGCGCGCTGACGGTCTGCACCGCCATCCCCAGGCGCGCCGCCGCCCGCGCCATGCCACCTTCCTTGGCGACGACCCAGAAGTAGTAGAGATGGCGGTAGTTCAGCGACGCGGACATGCGGCGAGTGTGCCTGCGGCGCTGCCGTCGTTCCTGTTTTTTCGAAGTCTCCCGCAGCACCCGGCTGCTTTTTCCATGCAACACCGGCGGTTAACTTCGGCCGGATGGAAGCAACACCGACCATGTGGACCCTGTTCGCCGCCTTCGTGGTGGTGGCGCTGGCCGTCGACTTCTTCGCCCTGAACCGCCAGGGTGCGCACACGGTGTCGCTGCGCGAAGCCGGCATCTGGTCGGCCATCTGGGTGGCCGTGTCGCTGGCCTTCGTCGGCTGGATGTGGTGGTACCTCGGGGGCACGTCGGCGGACGGGGCGCGGCAGGAACTCGCCTCCGCCAAGTCGCTGGAGTTCCTGACCGGTTACCTCGTGGAAAAGGCGCTGGCGGTCGACAACATCTTCGTCTTCCTGATGGTGTTCACGTACTTCGGAGTGCCGCCTGCGTACCAGAAGCGGGTGCTGATGATCGGCATCCTGGGCGCCCTGGTGTTGCGGGCCGGCATGATCTTCCTGGGCGCCTGGCTGCTCGAGCAGTTCCACTGGCTGCTCTATGTCTTCGGTGCCTTCCTGGTGTTCACGGGCATCAAGATGTGGCTGGCCGCCGGCCAGGAGCCGGACCTCGCAGCCAACCCGGTGCTGCGCTGGATCAACCGGCGCATGAAGGTGGCGAAGGACTTCGATGGCGAGAGCCTCTTCACCACGGTCGACGGCGTGCGCATGGCGACGCCGCTGCTGGTGGTGATCCTGCTGATCGGCGTGGTCGACATCATCTTCGCCGTGGATTCGATTCCGGCGATCTTCGCGATCACCACCGACCCCTTCATCGTGCTCACGTCCAACGTGTTCGCGATCCTGGGACTGCGCGCGATGTACTTCCTGCTGGCCGGCATGCACGAGCGCTTCCACCTGCTGTCGTACGGGCTGGCCATCGTCCTGGTGCTGATCGGCGCGAAGATGCTGCTCGTGGACGTCTACAAGGTGCCGGTGGCGTGGTCGCTCGGGATGACCGTGGCGGTGATCGCGGGTGCGATGCTGCTGTCGCTGCGCATCCCGCCCAAGGCCGGCGCGCACCAGGGCGCCTACCCGTTCCCGCCGAAGCGCCGCAACGACGCCTCCGGGTGAAGGCAGGGGGCGGGACGGGCGCGCTTATGCTCCGTCCCACATGACCCCGCGCGCCGCACCCGCCTCGTCCCTCTTCTCCGCGCTCGTTCCCCTGCTGCCGCTGATGCTGACGGTGTTCGTCGGCTTCCTCGCCATGGGCATGGCACTGCCGGTCGTGCCACGGCACGTGCACGACACGCTGGGGCAAGGCACCGTCACCGTGGGCGTGGTCATGGGCAGCCAATACCTGGCCGCGTTGCTGGTCGGACGCATGTGGGCCGGCGGCATGTCCGACGTCCGCGGACCCAAGCCGGCAGCGCTGGTGGGACTGGTCACGGCCTGCGGTGTCGCCGCGCTGTACCTGGCATCGGTGCCCTTCGCCGGCCGACCCACGACGGCGCTCGTGCTGGTGCTTGCGGCGCGCCTGCTCTCGGGCATCGCCGAGAGCTTCATCATCACGTCGACGATGGCCTGGGGCCTCGCGCGCATGGGGCCCGCCCATGCCGGCAAGGTGTTCGGGTGGATGGGCGTGGCCCTGTTCGGCGGCTTCGCGGCGGGTGCGCCGCTGGGCACCGCCTTGCATGCCCAGTTGGGACTCGGCGGGGTGGCGGTGGCGATGCTTGCGGCCACGCTCGCAGGTCTGGCGTTCACGGCCACGCTCCCAGGCGTGGCCCCCAGCAAGCTGGCGCGCGTGCCGTTCTACCGGGTGCTGGGCGCCGTGAAGCTGCCCGGGCTGGGGCTGACCTTCTGCTCGATGGGCTACGCGATGATCACCGCCTTTGCCGTGCTGCTGTTCGCTCAGCGCGGCTGGGGCGGCGGCGCACTGGCGCTCACCTTCATGGGCGTGGGCTTCATCGCCGCGCGCCTGCTGTTCGGGCACCTGCCGGACCAGGTGGGCGGCGCGAAGGTCGCCCTCTTCTTCGGGATCGCGGAGGCGATCGGGCTCGCGCTGATCTGGGCCGCCCCCATTCCGGCGGTTGCCTGGCTGGGCGCCGCGCTGGGCGGCGCGGGCTATGCGCTCGGCTTCCAGGGCTTCGGCGTCGAGGCCGTGCGGCGCGCGCCACCGCAAAGCCGCGGCTCCGCCATGGGCGCCTACATCGTGTTCCAGGACGCCTCCATGGGCCTCGCGCCGCCGCTCGGTGGCGCGCTGGCGCGCGCCGCAGGCATCGACGCGGTCTACCTGCTGGCTGCCCTGGGTGCAGTCGGTGCGGTGGTGGTCGCCGCGGTGCTGGTGCGTGAGGCGCGGCAGGTGCCTGTTTGCGCCTGATTGCCGTGTCAAGCGGCTTCTCGCACCGTCGCGTGCGCACCACCGCCGCGGGCGGGCGAAACTATTTTTTCGGCGGACAAGCCTGTGGATGGTTCCGGCACAACCGGACGGTTATCCACACCGCGGAGGCTGTAGGAAATGTTGTTCATGTTTGTAGGACAGTTCCGACGCAGTCCTACACACAGTCAGGGCGGGCACGCAGGTCCTTGATTCGTAAAGGGAAATGTTGCCTTGTCCACAGCGGGGTGCGAGGCTTATCTACTACGACTACCCTGAATTAAAGATTCCATAAGAAGACATCGGACAGCCATGCACAGGGTCGCCAAGGGGTGCTTGAACCTCGCGTGACTTGGAACAGAATGCGCCGCTGGAGACAACGTCAAGGGGTGCTCATGTTCACGCTGGTCGCAGGGCTCGTGCTCTTCCTGGGCGCGCATTCGGTGCGCGTCTTCGCCGACGGCTGGCGCACGTCGATGATCCGGCGCATCGGCGAGAAGCCGTGGAAGGGCGCGTACTCGCTCGTGGCCATCGCAGGCTTCGTGCTGCTGGTGGTCGGCTACGGGATGGCGCGGCAAGACCCCGTGGTGCTGTGGGGACAGCCGCCCGTGTGGACGCGGCACCTGGCGGCGCTGCTCACGCTGGTCGCCTTCGTGCTGCTGGTGGCCGCCTACGTGCCGGGCAACGCGATCAAGGCGAAGCTGCACCACCCGATGATCCTGGGCGTGAAGGTCTGGGCCCTGGCGCACCTGGTCGCCAACAACACGCTGGCCGACCTGCTGCTGTTCGGCAGCTTCCTGGTGTGGGCGGTGCTGGACTTCCGCGCAGCGCGCAGGCGCGATCGCTCGCTGGCGACGCTGGCGCCAGCCGGCAGCGTACCGCGCGGCATCATCGCTGTCGTGGTCGGCGCCGTCCTGTGGGCCGCGTTCGCCTTCTGGCTGCACGGAGCCTGGATCGGCGTGCGGCCGATGGGCGTGTGACGGTTTCGTCGGCGCCTTACGGGCCGGAGCGAAGCGCCCCCACCCCAGCCCTCCCCCGGAAGGGGAGGGAGCAAGGCAAATCACATCCCGCGATAGAAGATGTAATCCGCCTGGTACTGCACCACCTGCTTGGCACCCGTGTTCGCGGCGCCGCAGGCCATCGCCGGGGCCACGCCACCTTGCGTGGCCACGCGCTGGATGTAGCTGACGCCGGTCATCGCGCCATTGCCCATGGCCGGATTGGCCTTCACGAGTTGCAGCGGAATGCTGCCGGCAGCCGCGGGCGCCACGGCGACCTGCGTGGCAGTGATCTTGGAGCCGTCACGGCTCTCCCAGGTCGCGGGCGGGCCGTAGTAGCGGCCCACCATGGCGCCCTGGCGGTCCCACAGCTGCGCGTCCGGGCCGACGAAGAACCACTCGTACTCGCCCGCTGCGTTGGCCTTGGTGCGGCATTCGTAGGTGATGCTGCCCTTGCCCACGGTCTCCATGGCAACGCGATGCCCGGCAGGCACCTGCACTGCCGCCGGCAGGCTGGCCTGGTCGTACATGCGGCTCATCATGGGTTGCGAGGCGCAGGCGGCAAGCGCGGCGCAGGCGGTGGTGGCAAGGGCTAGGCGAAGCATCGGGGTCTCCTGGTGTCGGCACGCGCTCATGCGCGTAACGCAGGTACGCAGCCGATGCCCCGTCGGATTCAGCCGTGCGCCGGCTGGCCGCGGCCGGTCTTCTCCTGCAGTTCGTCGATGCGCTTGGATGCCTCTGCCTTCGTCAGCGTCTCTTCGAACTCCACCTTTGCTTCTTCGCTCAAGGTCTTCAGGTAGGAACGTTGCGCGCCGGTCATGGGTTCGTCCCCGGTCACCCAGTCGTCCGGATCCTTTTCCATGTTGCTTTGCTCAGCCATCGATTGCGTGTGCTTGTCGGTCATGTTCACTCCTTGACTGTGGTTATGAACAGTGTGACGCGCCGGGACGTGGAAAGCTTGTAGGCGAAGGCCGGAAAGAGCGGCGGGGTTCGCCATCGGCCCACCATCGCCCTGAGCGATGTCCGACACGAAGGCCCATGGCTGCTTCCCAGAATGGTTTGCAGCACGGAGGACAACACATATGGCTGATCTCAAGGCGGCACGGCCCCTGGCCGTGGTCACCGGGGCCTCATCGGGCATCGGTTACCACCTGGCACGCTGCGCTGCCCACCATGGCTACGACCTCGTCGTGGCCGCCGACATGCCGCTGGCCGACGCCGCACTGGACTTCGAATCGCTGGGGGCGCACGTGCAGGCCGTGCAGTGCGACCTGGCGACCACCGAGGGCGTGCAGCACCTGATCTCCGCGATCGGGAACCGGCCGGTGGACGCGCTGATGGCCAATGCCGGCCATGGGTTGGGGGGCTCTTTCCTGGCCCAGGACTTCGCCGACATCCTGCACGTGATCAACACCAACGTGACCGGGACGCTGCACCTGATCCAGCATGTCGCGCGCGGCATGGTGGCACGGGCCCGCGGCCGCATCCTGATCACGGGCTCGATCGCGGGCTTCCAGCCGGGCAGCTTCCACGCCGTTTACAACGGCAGCAAGGCCTTCATCGATTCGTTCGCGATGGCCTTGCGCGAAGAGCTCCGGGGAACGGAAGTGACCGTCAGCTGCCTGATGCCAGGTCCGACGGACACGGAGTTCTTCCAGCGCGCCCGCATGGAGACGACGAAGGTCGCCAACGACCCGAAGATGATGATGCAGCCCGATGCCGTGGCCAGGGCCGGCTTCCACGCCATGCTCAAGGGCGAGGCCGACGTCGTGGCGGGCGTGCGCAACAAGCTGCAGGTAGCCATGAGCAAGGTGATGCCGGCCCAGGCGACCGCGCACATGCACCGCAAGCTGGCCGAACCCGGCAAGGTCGAACCCACATTGCAGAACCAAGACAGGAGTTGATGATGACGCACCGCTACAAGAACCACCCGCAGGACGAGCAGACGCCGCAAAGCGGCAAGAACGAGAACGACACCAACAAGCAGGGCAACCAGGCGCCCACGCAGAAGAACGAGGGGCGTCGCACGCCCAAGAGCCGCCACGACCGCGAGGACCACATCGGCGGCCACTCGAACCAGAACCAGGTGCGCACCGGACGCGCGGGGCAAGGCGACCGCAGCGGCCCCGCCAGCCGCACCGGCAACAAGCCCTGAGCGGGCCAGGCAGGCGCTACGCGCTGGGCACGGGGACCTGCAGGTCGCTGAACTCGAAGCAGCAGCACCCCAGGCCCAGCTGGCAGCCTTGCGGGCGCCAGCGACCGTCTGCCAGCTTCACGAAGAACTGCTGCCCCTTCAACAGGCGGCGCAGGACCGGGTCGAAGCTGGCGACGGCACCCGCGGAGAGCGAGGCCGCGACGACGCTGCCGGTGACGAACGGATCGGAAGCGATGGTCATGGCGCGCGATTCTCCATGGACCCACAACGGGGCGCCAGCACTGTCGTTGACAGTGTGAGTACGGAGCAACGTCAGAGGGACACGCCGATGCGGCGCGGGAACAGCTCGCGCTCCATCATGGCCAGCGTGTTGAGCCAGCCCTTGCGCGTGGGCTCTTCCATCGCGTGCGCGACGCCGCTGCTGCCCAGGTCGTGGGTGAGCGTGAGCTCGCTGGCGTTGGGGCCCAGTGCGGCGACTTCCACGGTCACGCGGCTGTTCTCGTCGTACGTGCCCACGCTCAGGTCGAACACGATCCTGCGCGGGCGCTCGATCTCGAGGTACTTGCCCAGGTGCACCACGTCGAAGACGCTCTCGTCGCCGTCGGCGGCGGGGCGCCGGTCGGTGATGGTGAAGCCACCGCCGATTTCGGGCTGGATGTCGCAATGCATCACGTTGCCCGTGCGCGTGCGAAACAGGAAGCGCGCGGCCATGTGCGGAGTGAGCCACGCGTCGAACACGCGTTCCGCCGGAGCACTGTAGCGATGGGAGACGCGGATGCTGACGGGACTGCTCATCCGTAATTTATCTCTTGACAGCGCACTTCTGTCAATCCTGTCAATCCTGACAGGCCCCGTTGCCCCGACTAGCGGGGGGCGTCGGGCAGCTCGATCTTCACCTCCAGCACCTCCAGGTTGTCCTGGCGCTCCACGTTCACCTTCAGGTGCGAGGGATCGATCTTCACGTACTTGCTGATCACGGCGACCAGGTCCCGCTGCAGCGCCGGCAGGTAGTCGGGGGCGCCGCCGGGATTGCGGCCGCTGCGCTCGTGGGCCAGGATGATCTGCAGCCGCTCCTTGGCGACGCTGGCCGTCTTCTTCTTTTCCCCGAGGAGGAAGGAGAGCAACGACATCGCTTACTTCCTCCCGAACAGGCGCTTGAGGAAGCCGGCCTTCTCCGCGTCGACGAAGCGCAGGGGCCGGTCTTCGCCCAGGAAGCGGGCCACCACGTCCTGGTAGGCATCGCTCACGTCGGTGCCCTTCAGGTGCACCGCGGGCGTGCCCTGGTTGGACGCCTGCAGCACCGATTCGCTCTCCGGGATCACGCCGATCAGCGGGATGCGCAGGATGTCCTGGATGTCTTCCAGCGACAACATGTGGCCCTGGTCGACCCGGTTCGGGTTGTAGCGGGTGATCAGCAGGTGTTCCTTGATCGGCTCCTTGCCCTCGATTGCGCGCCTGGTCTTGGACGCCAGCATGCCCAGGATGCGGTCCGAATCGCGAACCGAGGACACCTCGGGGTTGGTCACCACCAGCGCCTCGTCGGCGAAGTGCATGGCCATGAGCGCGCCGGTCTCGATACCTGCGGGCGAGTCGCACACGATGTACTCGAAGCCCATGGCGGCCAGGTCGTTGAGCACCTTCTCGACGCCCTCCTTGTTCAGCGCTTCCTTGTCGCGCGTCTGCGAGGCCGCCAGCACCGACAGCAGTTCGTTGTGCTTGTCCTTGATCAGCGCCTGGTTCAGCGTCGCCTCGCCGTGGATCACGTTGACGAAGTCGTAGACCACGCGCCGCTCGCAGCCCATGATCAGGTCCAGGTTGCGCAGGCCGACGTCGAAGTCGATGACGGCGGTGCGGTGCCCGCGCAGGGCCAGGCCGCTGGCGAAGCTGGCGCTGGTGGTGGTCTTGCCGACCCCACCCTTGCCCGATGTCACGACGATGATCTTTGCCATGGGTTGATGTCCTTCAGGTGTTCAGCGCTTCCATCACCAGCTTGTCGTCCGCCAGGCGGATCTGGGCCGGCTTGCCGCGCAGGGTGTCGGGCAGCGGGTTTTCGCTGGTGCGGTAGACGCCGGCGATGGAGACCAGCTCGGGCTCCAGGCACAGCGTGAGGATGCGTGCGTCGGCATCGCCGCGCGCGCCGGCAATGGCCTTGCCGCGCAAGGGTGCGTAGACGTGGATGTGGCCGTCGGCGATGACCTCCGCGCCCGGGTTGACCATCGACAGCACGACCAGGTCGCGGCCGCGGGCATAGACCTGCTGGCCGGAACGCAGCGGTTTGTCGATCACCAGCGCGCTGGTGGGCACCGCGGCAGGTGGCTGCACCACGGAGGCGGGCTTGGTGTCTTCCTCCCTCTCCCTCTGGGAGAGGGGCGGGGTGAGGGCAGCTTCCGGCGCCGCCGGGAGGCCTGCAGCCAGCGCCTCGCGCATCTGGCCTTCGTTGCCGCCCTTCACCGCCACCGGCATCACCCGGTACCCCTTCAACAGCTTCACCAGCTCGGCGAAGTCGACGTCGCCCTCCTGCAGCGGAGCCAGGTCGATGACCAGCGGATCGTTGTCGAAGAAATCGGGGATGTCGCCGAAGCGTTCCTGCAGTTCTGCCTGCAGCAGGCGCAGGTCCGCGGACTTGAGCAGCAGGGCTACCAGGGGGAGGTTCGCGCTCTTGATCTCGAAGGTGGCAGGGGCGCGTCCTGCGAGGGCGACGGTCATCGAAACTGCATGATGAAAAGCGGGCGGAGTTTAGCAGTGAGCCGTAATGCTTCATGCGGCAATTTGTGTTGGGGTGCGGCTGC
>DATAGN010000225.1:0-5118 GCA_036263715.1 Ramlibacter sp. | reverse complement strand
GTCAGCCGCGCCGAAGGTCCCGCCGCGGGCCTGGCGATCGTCGACCGCCTGGCGGCGGAACCGGCCCTGCGCCGCTACCAGTGGCTGCCGAGCGTTCGTGGCGACCTGCTGGAGCAACTGGGCCGCCGCGATGAAGCCCGGGATGCGTTCCTCGCCGCGGCGGAACTCGCGGCCAACGAGCGTGAACGCGCGCTGCTGCTCGCGCGCGCCGAGGCCCTCGCGTGAGCGCCCGGCCGGACCTGCTGCGTGGCCCCATCCTGCCGACGCTGCTGAAGCTGGCCGTGCCCAACGTGTTCGCGATGGTGGCGGCCACCGCGGTCGGCATCGGCGAGACGATGTACGTCGGCCTGCTCGGCAAGACTGCCCTGGCGGCGATGGCGCTGGTCTTCCCGCTGGTGATCCTGATGCAGATGTTCTCGGCCGGGGCCATGGGCGGCGGCGTGTCGTCTGCCATCAGCCGCGCCATGGGAGCGGCGCAGCCCGAGCGCGCGCGGGCGCTCGCGGTGCACGCGCTGTGCATCGGCTGCGGCCTCGGCCTCGTCTTCGCCCTGGTGCTCTGGACGGCGGGGCCCGCGCTGTACCGCCTGCTGGGTGGCAGCGGCGAGGTGCTGCTCGAGGCGCAGCGCTACGGACTCTGGGTCTTTGCCGCCGTGCCGGCGCTATGGTTGTTCAACACCCTCATCTCGCTGGTGCGCGGCAGCGGCAACATGCGGGTGCCCTCGGCGGCCATCCTGGTCGTTTCGCTGGTGCAGATCGCCATCGGTGCGACGCTGGGCCTCGGCCTGCTCCGGCTGCCGCGCCTGGGCATGCCGGGCGTGGCGCTGGGGCAGGTGATCGCGTACTGGTCGGCCGCGGCGGTGCTCTGGTGGTACGTGCGCGGCGGCCATGCCGGCGTGCGTCTCTCCTTCGACTGCGTGCGGCTGCAGTGGCCGCTGTTCCAGGACATCCTGCGCGTGGGCGCGCTTGCCTGCCTGTCGCCGCTGCTGTCGGTGGGCACGGTGCTCGTGGTGACTTCCCTCGTCGCGGTGCATGGCGCCGACGCGCTGGCCGGCTACGGCATCGGCGCGCGGCTGGAGTTCCTGCTGGTGCCGATCGCGTTCGGCGTCGGCGTGGCCGCAGTGCCGATGGTGGGGATGGCCATCGGCGCGCGAGACGTGGCGAGGGCGCGGCGTGTGGCGTGGACGGCCGGTGCCGTGTCGGCTGCGTTGCTGGGGAGCATCGGCCTGCTGGTGGTGCTGGCGCCGGATGCCTGGGCCGGCTGGTTCACGCAGGACGCCGGCGTGCTGCAGCACGCGCGCAGCTACCTGCGTTGGGCCGGGGTGGGCTTTCCTTTCCTGGGCCTGGGCCTGACGCTGTACTTCGCCGCCCAGGGTGCGGCCAACATCGTGGCGCCCTTGGCCGCGGCGCTCCTGCGCTTTGCCATCGTGGTGCTTGCCGGGCATGCCGTCGCGGCGAGCGGGCAGCCGTGGATGCTGTTCGCGGTGGTGGGGGGCGCGATGGCGCTGTATGGGGTGGCGACGGCGTTGGGGGTTCGCTTCAGCATTTGGGGACCGAAGCTTCCAACGGCAGTCCCCGGTAGGGCGGGGTAAGCGCGAAGCCGCACCCCGCCGTCGTGCGCGACCGTCACCGGGGTTCGGCCTGCGGCGCTCACCCCGGCCTACGACTTCTACTTCTTCCCCCGATAGAACTGCGGCGCATACCGCATCACCACCGGCCCCTCGAACGACCACGTCATGCACTGCCCCATGTAGAACGGCGGCGTCCCGTCCGGCGTGCTGTCGTCCCGCTGCCCCCGCTCCATCGCGCGGTGGTAGGGGATCATCTGGAAAGCGGCAGTCGCGGCGTTGAACACCAGCTCGCGCAGGTGGGTGCAGCCTTCGACGCCGCCGATCACGCCGTCGATGGCCCTGCGCCAGCCGCGGCCCATGGTGAGGCCCACGAGCTTCTGCATGGGGGCGTCGGCGGGCTCCTGGCATTCGGGAAAGGGCGTGTTCACGGCTGCGGTCGCGACCGCGCGAATCGTGAAGCTGTCGTCCACCGTCAGGCGCACCCGCAGCAGGTGGATGGGCTCGCCGGGGGCGAGCACGCCACGTTCGCGCATGGGCGTGGGGTTCGCCTTGGTGTCGGCCAGCTCGCAGTCGATGTCCCACAGGCCGTCCTCGCGCAGGAAGCCTTCGAAGCTGATCCGGCGGGTGTGGATGGGACGGCGGGCGGCGGGTGCGGGCAAATCAGGCATCCGCTCATCTTAGGGGGCGCCGTTCCTACAGGACTTTCCGATGCATCGCACGGCCCCGCCGGCCGGGTGGCTCTACGGTCGACCGGATGGGCAGGGAACGCAAGTCAGCCGGCGAAGAACCCGAAGCGCGGGGCGATGGCCAGCCGCAGCGCGAGCGCGGCTTCGTGCGCGTGCGCGGCGCGCGCGAGCACAACCTGAAGGACGTGGACGTCGACGTGCCGCGCGACGCGCTGGTCGTCTTCAGCGGCGTGTCGGGTTCGGGCAAGTCCTCGCTGGCCTTCGGCACGATCTACGGGGAGGCGCAGCGCCGCTACCTGGAGTCCGTCTCGCCCTATGCGCGCCGCCTGATCGACCAGGCGGGCGTGCCCGAGGTGGACTCCATCGACGGCCTGCCACCGGCCGTAGCGCTGCAACAGCAGCGGGGCACGCCCAGCACGCGGTCTTCGGTGGGCAGCGTGACGACCATTTCCAGCCTGCTGCGCATGCTCTATTCGCGGGTCGGCCACTACCCGCCGGGGCATCCCATGCTGTACGCGGAGGACTTCTCGCCCAACACGCCGCAGGGCGCCTGTCCGCACTGCCACGGGCAGGGCCGTGTCTACGACGCCACCGAGGCGTCGATGGTGCCCGACGACTCGCTCACGATCCGTGAACGCGCGATCGCGGCATGGCCGCCCGCCTGGCACGGGCAGAACCTGCGCGACATCCTGGTGAGCCTCGGGCACGAGGTCGACAAGCCCTGGCGCGAGTTGCCGCGCAAGCTGCGCGACTGGATCCTCTTCACCGACGAGACGCCGACGGTGCCCGTGTACCCCGGTTTCACGCCCAAGGAAACCAGGGCGGCGCTGCGCGCGAAGACCGACCCCGCGTACATGGGCACCTTCACCAGCGCGCGCAGCTACGTGCTGCAGACCTTCGCCACGACGCAAAGCGCCATGATGAAGAAGCGGGTGGCGCAGTTCATGGTGAGCACGCCGTGCCCCACCTGCGCGGGCAAGCGGCTCAAGCCGGAGGCGCTGGCGGTGACCTTCGCCGGCCACGACATCGGCGCCTTGGCGCAGCTGCCGATCGAGCAGGTGGCGCAGATCCTCGAGCCCGCCGCCCGGGGCCGCCTGCAGGACGTGGCGGTCGCCGGCAAGCAGCTGTCACGCGCGCAATCCCGCGCGGCGACGCAGGCCCGCGTGGCCAGGGGCGGGGCTGCGCATGCTGCGGCGCCCGACGTTCGCCTGACCAGCGAGGTCTCGGAGGAAAAGCGCATCGCCGCGCAACGGCTGGCGCACGACATCATCGGGCGGCTGCGCACCCTGCAGGAGCTGGGGCTGGGCTACCTGTCGCTCGATCGCAGCACGCCGACGCTGTCGCCGGGCGAGCTGCAGCGGCTGCGCCTGGCCACCCAACTGGGGTCGCAGCTGTTCGGCGTGATCTACGTGCTCGATGAACCGTCGGCGGGACTGCACCCCGCGGACCGCGAAGCGCTGCTGGCCGCCTTGCGGCGCCTGAAGGAAAGCGGCAACTCGGTGTACGTGGTCGAGCACGACCTGTCGCTGATGCGCCGCGCCGACTGGCTGGTGGACGTGGGGCCGGCCGCGGGCGAGCAGGGCGGGCGCGTGTTGTACAGCGGGCCGCCTGCGGGCCTGGCGAAGGTGCGCGAATCGCAGACGCGCGGCCACCTGTTCGGCGAAGTGCCGCTGCCCGCCGGCCAGGCGCGATCGCCGCGTGGCTGGCTGCGGCTGGAAGGCGTGACCCGCAACAACCTGCAGGCGCTGGCCGCGGCCTTTCCCCTCGGCTGCCTCACGGCGGTGACCGGCGTGTCGGGCTCGGGCAAGTCGACCCTGGTCACGCGCGCGCTGCTGGAACTGGTGGCGCAGCACCTGGGCAGCGAGTTGCCGGATGGCGAAGAGGAGGCGGACGACGCCTTCGAGCCGAGCGCCGCAGCAGGCACCTGGTCAGGACGCCTCGCGGGCGACACCGGCGCCATCCGCCGGCTCGTGCAGGTGGACCAGAAGCCGATCGGCCGCACGCCCCGTTCGAACCTGGCGACGTACACCGGCCTGTTCGATGCGGTGCGCAAGTTGTTCGCAGCGACCCCGGCGGCTCGCAAGCGCCGCTACGACCCGGGGCGCTTCTCGTTCAACGTGGCCAAGGGCCGTTGCGAGACCTGCGAGGGCGAGGGATCCGTCTCGGTCGAACTGCTGTTCATGCCGAGCGTGTATGCGCCTTGTCCGCAGTGCCACGGCGCGCGCTACAACGCCCAGACGCTGGAGATCCACTGGAACGGCAAGAGCATCGCGCAAGTCCTGGGGATGACGGTGGACGAGGCCGTGGAGTTCTTCGCGCAAGAGCCCGCGGTGCTGCGGCCGCTGGTGGTGCTGCAGGACATCGGCCTGGGCTATCTGCGCCTGGGGCAGCCCGCGACCGAGCTGTCCGGTGGCGAGGCCCAGCGCATCAAGCTCGCCACCGAGCTGCAGCGCATGCACCGTGGCGACACGCTGTACGTGCTGGACGAACCCACCACCGGCCTGCACGCCTGCGATGCCGACCGGCTGATGGCGCAACTGCAGCGGCTGGTGGACGAGGGCAACACGGTGGTCGTCGTCGAACACGAGATGCGCGTGGTGGCGCAGAGCGACTGGGTGATCGACCTGGGGCCGGGGGCAGGTGACCAGGGCGGCAGGATCGTCGCGATAGGAACGCCCGAGGAAGTGGCGCGCGTGCGTGACAGCCGCACGGCGGGCTACCTGGCGGAGTGCCTGGCGGGAGGGTCGTAGCTGTTGCCGTCGGGGTTCGGCTGCGCGCTCACCGCCGACCTACACGGACCCCGAAGGGCGGGGTCAGCGCGCAGCCGAACCCCGAAGCGCACGCATCCCGTAGGTCGGGGTGAG
>DATAGN010000224.1:0-11796 GCA_036263715.1 Ramlibacter sp. | reverse complement strand
CAAGGTGGCAGCCGCACGATCATCGACATCCTGAATGCGGAACAGCAGCTGGGGACGACGCGGCGCGACCTCGCGCAGGCGCGCTTCACCTACCTGCTGTCCGTGGTGCGCTTGCGCGCGCTGGCGGGGGAGATGCGCGAGGCGAGCATTGCGGAAGTGAACGGGTGGTTGCAGCCTTGAGCAACACGCTGCACGCCGGCACCCCCGGAGACGACAGTTTCCTTGGCAATGCGGGCAACAACACGATTCGTGCGGCTTGGTCCACTTTTCCTCGCAGCAGTGCCATCTCAGAAGACCCGCCGCGATCTCCCGCATGCGCGGTTCAGCTGCTTGCTGGCTCTTGTATGATTGCGGGCACTTGCGGGCACTTGCGGGCACTTGCGGGAGAGATGCAAGGCGAGCATCGCGGAAGTGAACGGCTGATTGCAGCCTTGGCAGGGGACGAGTCGCAGGCGCCCCACCCAATCACGACAACAAGGGGGGAGCGCCGATGGCGACGACAGAAGGCCTGCAGACCGGCACTGCCGGCAACGACACGCTGAGCGGAAGCGCCGGCAATGACACCCTGGTCGGCTTGGCCGGCGACGACAGCCTGTTTGGCGACGCCGGCTACGACAGTCTCGACGGTGGCGCGGGCGCGGACACTCTTGAAGGCGGCACGGGCGGCGACTGGCTGGATGGCGGGGCCATCGCGGACCGCGTGAACGTCACCGACGGCAACCTGATCTCGTACGAGCGCGCGACGGCGGCCGTGTCCGTCTTCCTGGGCCAGAGCTACGACTCGCCCGCGGCCTACGTCGGCAATGAGACCGACCAGTTGCGCAACATCAATTTCGTGCGGGGCTCCGCGTTCTCCGACCGCTTGTACGGCAGCATCGACCGTGTGCTCGGCGCGAACCAGCTGGTGGGCATCTACGAGGAATTCGAGGGGCTCGCCGGCAACGACACGATCAATGGCGGTAGCCGCTGGGCGAGCGACGGGTCCAGCAGCGTTGAGATGCTGGACCCCGCGTCCCCCAACGGTGTCAGCTACCGCAACTCGCCGGGCGGTGTCAGCGTCAACCTGGCTACGGGCATCGCCACCGACGGCTTTCCCACCTTCGGCCGCGATACCTTGCAGTACATCAGCGTCGTGCGAGGCAGCAACCACGACGACACGCTGACCGGCAGCGATACCACCGTGCTGCCGGAGGTGTTCGACGGCGGCTCCGGCAGCGACAGGATCGACGGCCGGGCCGGCCTCGACATGGTGCGCTATCGCGACGCCACCAGCGCCGTGAACATCGACCTGAAGGTCGCCACCGCGGCGGACGGGCAGGGCGGGCTCGACGTGCTCGCGAACTTGGAAGGCGTGGAGGGGTCGCGCTTTGCCGATTTCCTGAGCGGCGGTGTCGCGGCCAATGACGCGCTGGAGTTCTTCACCGGTGGCGCGGGCGACGACACGATCGACGGCAGCTCCGGATTCGATCGCGCCGACTATACGACTTCCACGTCGGCGGTCCACGTGCTGCTCGGCACCATCAGTGGGACGGCACAGGATGGCTTGGGCGGAGTGGACACGCTCATCGGCATCGAGGGCGTGCGCGGAAGCGCGCACGCGGACACCCTGACCGGCAGCGCTGCGCACGAGACCTTCGACGGCGGCGGCGGCAACGACACGATCGACGGGCAGGGCGGCACTGACTGGGTGGAGTACGCCAGCGCAATCGCCGCCGTGAACGTAGACCTCGGCGCGGGCACCGCGGGAGACGGCGTGAGCTTCGGCCACCGGCTGCTGAACATCGAGAACGTGCGCGGCTCGCGTTACGACGATGCACTGAGCGGAGATAGCGGCAACAATCGGCTCGAAGGCATGGATGGCGCTGATTTGTTGCAGGGAGGCGCTGGCGACGACAGCCTTATCGGTGGTGCCGGCCAAGACACTTACCACGGTGGCGATGGGAACGACATCGTCGATTTTTCCGATCTGCCGCCGCCGCTGGGGGACCAGTCGAGGGGCATAACCTTGGAGCTGGCGCGAGGAAGCTTCATTCCTGATGCCTGGCAACTGAAGGCGGAGACGCTGGTCTCCATCGAAGGCGTGATCGGCACGGCCCGGCGGGACGAGCTGACCGGAACGGACGGTAGCAACACGCTCGTGGGCGGAGGAGGAGGCGATTTCCTCGATGGCGGTGGCGGAGATGACTACCTGCAGGGTGACGATGGCGCTGACACGCTTGTGGGCAGGGTCGGCAATGACCGACTCTATGGGGGTGAGGAAAACGATTTCCTGCGCGGAGACGCTGGAGATGACTTGCTCTCCGGTGATGCGGGCGCGGATAGCATGACAGGAATGGATGGGGCTGACCTGCTCTATGGCGGCATCGGCAATGACACGATGTCTGGCGGAGTCGGCGTGGATGTTCTTGTCGGAGGCTCCGGAGCGGATGTCATCTCGGGCGAAGAGGACAACGACTACGTCTACGGCGGTGACGGTGAAGATTCCGCGACGGGCGGAAGCGGCATCGACGTTCTGCAGGGCGAGGACGGCAATGACTCGCTCTTCGGGGACGGAGACAGCGACTACCTGTTCGGCGGGGGCGGCGACGACAGCATGCAAGGCGGCGCCGGGGTGGACGTGTTCCTCGGTGGATCCGGCGCGGACACGATGCGCGGTGACGACGGCATCGACTATTTCTACGGCGAGGAAGGTTCAAACTCCGCATTTGGTGGTGCGGACTCGGACATCTTCGTCGGGGGCACCGGCAGTGAGTACTTCGATGGCGGCACGGAGAACGACTACGCATACGCTGGTGCAGGCGACGACACGCTCTATGGCGGCGCGGGTGTCGACGTGCTCCTCGGCGAAGCAGGAGACGACTCGATCGATGGTGGCGCGGGAGTGAACTACCTCTACCTGGGTGCGGGCGGCAACGACACGGTCGGCTGGTCCACCGGCATCCACGTCGTTTATGACTTCCAGGCCGGCGGCACTCAGGACCAGGTTCGGATGCAGGGCCTGGGCTTCTTCTCTTTCGCGCAGGTGCAGGCGAGCATGTACGACTACGTCTCGTATACGATCGTCAGCGCGCAAGGCGGCGCCGCGGCGCTTTGGTTGATCGGAGTTCGGCCGCAGGACCTGACGGCGGCGGACTTCAGCTTCAGCTGAGGAGCGCCGCGCCGGGTGTGGCGGGCGGCGCATGCGCGTCGCGCGCCTCGCTCCCTCCCGTCCCCTCCACCACGAACATCACCAGCGTGTCCGGCTGGTCGATCTGGGTCGGCGCCCACGCTTCCCGCACCCAGGCGGACAGGTTCAACAACTTGCTCAGCATGGCTGGAGTGTCGAGCCCGCTCGCAAGCCCCACAAGCCAGCCCGGCCGTAACCCGCCTTAGCTGATTTGCCTAAGCTGTCTTGGCTACTTCAGGTACCCCGGCAGCCACAGCGAGATCGCCGGGAAAGCGCACAGGATCACCAGCCGCACGACATCCACCGCGATGAAGGGCATCGTGCCGCGGTAGATGCGGCCCAGCGTCACATCCCGCGCAATCGAGTTGATCACGAAGACGTTGATCCCCACGGGCGGGCAGATCATGCCGAAGGTGACCGCCATCACGACGATCACGCCGAACCAGACGGGGTCGAACCCGAGCTGCATCATGGCGGGAAACACCACTGGCACCGTCAGCAGGATCATGGCGAGTTCGTCCATGATCGCGCCGAGGATGAAGTAGCCCACCATCACCAGCGCCAGCACGCCGTAGGCGCCGATCGGCAGGCCCACCAGGAAGCCCACGGCCTTCTGCGTGAACTGCGTGATCGTGAGGAAGTAGCCGAAGAGGAAGGCGCCGATCACGATGGTCATGATCGCGGACGACACCCGCAAGGTGTCGATCAGCGCGGCGCGGATCTCCGCCAGCGGCAGCCGCCGGCGCGCGATGCCGATCACCAGCGTGCCCACCGCGCCGACGCCGGCGCCTTCTTCCACCGTGAACAGGCCGCCGTAGATGCCCCCGAGCACGAAGACGAACAGCAGCATCACGGCCCACAGGCTGCGCAGCGACGTGAAGCGCTCGCGCCAAGTGTGCAGCTCGCCGCGCGGCATGGCTTCTGGTCGCAGGCGGCTGATCACCTGCACGACCAGGAAGTAGAAGGCCACCGCCATGAGGCCCGGGATGATGCCGGCGGCGAACAGCTTCTTGATGTCGGTCTCGGTCATGATCCCGTACAGCACGAAGATCACCGACGGCGGGATCATGATGCCCAGCGTGCCGCCGGCGGCGACCAGCCCCGCAGCCAGGCCCGGGTGGTAACCCGCGCGGCGCATCTCCGGCAGCGCGACCTGCGCCATCGTGGCGGCCGTCGCCACGGACGATCCGTTGATCGCCGCGAAGCCGCCGCAGGCCGCCACCGACGCCATGGCGAGGCCGCCGCGCAGGTGTCCCATCCACGCGCGTCCGGCGGCGAACAGCTCGGTGCTCATGCCGGAGCGCGAGGCGAAGGCGCCCATCAGGATGAACATGGGGATGACGCTCAGGTTGTAGTCGGTCACCACCGACAGCGGCACGTTGGCCAGCAGGTTGAAGCCTGCCTTCCAGCCGGAGATGGCGGCGAAGCCGCACACGCCGGCGATGCCCATCGCGATGCCGATCGGCACGCGCAGTGCCATCAGCACGAACATGCCGACGAAGCCGAGCAGGGCGACGAGGTCACGGTCCATGGTTCACCGCCTGTGCCATCGGCTCCAGTGGGACCGGCTTGAGTTCCTCTTCCCGACCGCGCCACAGCATCACCAGGCGCAGCAGCGCCAGCAACGCGGCGACCGACGCACCCACCGAAGCCACCGCGTAGAACATCCACAGCGGCAGGCGCAGGTCCATCGTGCCTTGCGTGCCGGTGCCCGCGACCTTGACCCACACCATCCAGCCCAGTGGCGCCAGGAAAGCGAGCGTGACCAGCGTGGCCACGATGTCGAGCCGGCGCCGGTTGGCGGGGCCCAGGTGTTCCCACAGGGCGTCCACGCAGATGTGGCTGCCGTAATAGGTGGACAGCGCCACGCCCCACAGGACAGCGATACCCAGGAGCATCCGCGAGCCGTCGAACCAGTCGGGGATCTGCACCGCGAACAGGTCGCGCAGCAGCACGTTGCCGGCGGTCAGCAGTGCAACGGCGAGCAGAAAAAAAGCGGCCACCGTTTCGGTGGCCGACAGGATCTTCTTCATGGGCTCAGTTGGCCTTGCGCGCCCCGATTTCCTTGCGCAGTTCCTCCAGCGCCTGCTTGCCGTTGATGCCGGACTTGTCCACGGCGGCGGTCCACTGCGTGTACAGCGGCTCGGCCGCCTTCTTCCAGGCATCGAGCTGCGCCGGCGTGAGCTTGACGATCGTGTGGCCGGGCGCCTTTTCCAGCTTGGCCTGGCCCGCATCCTCGAAGTCGCCCCAGGCGGCGCCCACCTTGGCGGCCCATTCGTTGTTGCAGTGGTCGTCGATCACCTTCTTCTGGCCGGCCGAGAGCTTGTCGTACCAGCCGCGGTTCATCACCCACACGAAGTCCGACGCGTACATGCGCATGTCGCTGTGGTACTTGACGGCCTTGTCGATGCCGAAGCTGATGATGGAATCCCAGGGGAAAGCCAGCGCGTCGGCGACGCCCTTTTCCAGCGCGTCGCGTGCTTCGGGCGCCGACACCTGCACGTTGGTCGCGCCCAGCAGCGACATGAAGGCGGCGTTGGTGCCGTTGGACGAGCGGATCTTCATGCCCTTGAGCTGCGAGGGCTCGGTGATCGGCTTCTTGGCGTGCATCGTGCCCACGTGCAGGTGCGCGAAGCAGAACTTCACGTCCTTCATTTCGGTGCCCGCGTACTTGCGGTACCAGGCGTCGATGGCCGCGGAACCGGGCCCCGGCTTGCCGACCAGGAAGGGCAGTTCGCCGGCGGCAATCACGGGGAAGCGGCCGGCCTGGTAGCCCGGGTTCACCCAAGTCATGTCGGCAATGCCGTCGCGCGCCATGTCGTAGTGATCCGCCGCCTTGCCCAGTTGCTGCGCCGGATACAGCGCCACCTTGATGCTGCCCTTCGAAGCGGCCTCGACCGACTTGGCCCAGGGCTCGAAGCCGGTCTTCGCCAGCGAGTGCGTGGGCGGCAGCCAGTGGGCGAACTTCATCTCCACCGGCTTGTCCTGCGCGAGCGAGGAGGTGGCGATGAACGCGAGCGCGGCGGCGGCGATGGCGTGCAGGGGACGCGGGGGCATGGAGGCTCCTTCGTTATGTGAAGTAACTATGCGCGCATGTTCGCGGCCCGCGCACGGGCGGCCAATGGTGTTTTCCCGGGCAGGCCGCGGCGACCTGCGCGCCGCCGCGAAACAGCTCCTTGACCTGGCGCAAGAACGCCGGCGCGCCGCAGGCGCGTAATCGCAGCGTCCGAGGAGAAAGCCATGCACGCACCGGAGCAAGCCGCCAACCTGGCGTCCCCCGATCCCGCAGCCTCGCTGCAAGCCCCCATCCGCGGCTTCTGCGGCACGCACTCGCACATCTTCGCCGGCCTGCAAGGGCTGCGCCGCCTGCCCGGGCTGGCGCAGGCGCTGCTCGAGGCGCGCTCCACCGCGCAGGCCATGTTGGTGCTGTTCAACGGCGACGTGCTGCGCCACCACGGCGACGAGGAGCAGGAGCTGTTCGTGGCCGTCGAACGCAGTGCGCGCGGCACGCCCGACGAGGGGCGGGTCGACGAACTCGTGTCCCGCCTGACCTCCGAGCACCGGCGCATCGAACGCCTGTGGAAGGAGCTCAGGCCGTCGATCTGCGCCGTGGCGGCCGGCCGCGCGCCTTCGCACCCGGCCTTTGCGCGGGCCGCCGAGGAACTCACGCGCGCGTACACCGAACACGCGTGCCTGGAGGAGGAAGCATTCCTGCCGCTGGCCAACAGCGTGCTGGCGCGCAATCCGCACCACATGGCGGCCCTCGACCTGTCGCTGCACATCCGGCACCTGCCGATGCCGCGCCTGGCTTACGTTTGAAGTGGCCTCGCGTGGCGAGGGTCAAGCGGAACGGTCCTTCGCGCTGCCCAGCGCCGCCAGCAGCGCCTGCGGCTCCACAGGCTTCACCAGGTGATGCGTGAACCCCGCCTGCCGCGACTGCTCGCGGTCCCTTTCCTGCCCGTACCCCGTCAGCGCGATGAAGACCGCGCCGGGTGATTGCGCGCGCAGCTGCCGCACCAGCTCGTAGCCATCGACACCGGGCAGGCCGATGTCCAGGATGCAGGCCTCGGCACCGAAGCCGGGTGCGATCGCCAGCGCGGAGGCCGCGTCGTGGGCCGTCGCCACCTGGTGTCCTTGCGCCTGCAGCAGCGCCGCGAGCGTCTGTGCGGCGTCGAGGTTGTCGTCGACCACCAGGATGCGCAACACCCGTGGCGACGGGGCGGGCGCCGTCATCGCGTCTGCAGTTCTCGCCACGGGACCCGTCGCCAGGGGGAGGGTGATGGTGAAGCGGCTGCCGCTGCCCGGCCCCGCGCTTTCGACAGCCACCTCGCCGCCGTGCAGCTGCACCAGGCTCCTGACCAGCGCGAGCCCGATGCCCAGGCCACCCTGCGAGCGGTCCGGCGTGCGCTGCGCCTGCGTGAACAGGTCGAACACGTGCGGCTGGAACTCCGGGGCGATGCCCACGCCCTGGTCGCGCACCGTGATGCGCACCCGATCGGCGACCACCTTCGCCTCGAGTGCGATGGGACTGCCGCGCGGGCTGTACTTCACCGCGTTGTTCAACAGGTTGACCAGCACCTGCACCAGGCGAATGCGGTCGCCGCGCACCGCCAGTCCCTGCAGGGCGCGCGGCGCCTCCACGCTGCGCAGCGAGGCGGTCAGGAGCGGCTGCATCTGTTCCAGCGCGTCCCCGACCACGGACGCGAGGTCCACCGTCTCCAGGTGCAGTGTCACGAGGCCGCGCGTGACCCGCGACACGTCCAGCAGGTCGTCGACGAGCTGGGTCATGTGGCGGACCTGGCGCTCGATGACCTCGCCGGCGCGCAGTGCGCGGTCGGCACCGGCGCCGGGGTGCCTGAGCAATTGCGCGGCAGTGCTGATCGGCGCCAGGGGATTGCGCAGTTCATGCGCCAGCATGGCGAGGAATTCATCCTTGCGGCGCTCGCCTTCCCGGCGCACGCGGTCCGCCTCGTGCAGCGGCGAGACGTCGGTGTTGGTGCCGAACCACTGGACCACCTGGCCGCTGTCGTCCTTCAGAGGCGCGACCAGCGTGAGGAAGGGACGGTACGTGCCGTCGCGCCCGCGCATGGGCACGGTCATGTGGAAAGGTTCGCCCGTGGCAAGCGAATGGCTCCACCCCTGCAACACCCGCGGCAGCACGGCGGGATCGACCACGTCGCGCCAGCCGCCCTCCAGCATGTCCTGCAGCGTGGTGCCGGTGTACTCGTACCAGCGGTCGTTGTACCACTCGCCGGTGCCCCGGGGATCGGCGATCCAGGCGAGCTGCGGGATGGTGTTGGCCAGCTGCCTGAGCCTCTGTTCGCTGGCGCGCAGCTGGCGTTCGGCCAGCAGGCGTTCGGTCACGTCCTCGTGGATCAGCATGACCTCGGTGACGGTGCCGTCGGCCGCCTTGATGGGACGCGCGGTGGCCTCGACCCAGCGGGCGCGCCCCGGCTTGCCCAGTTCGGCGGGATCGTAGTAGGCCGCGGGCAGGCGCGCCGCCTCGCCGGCGAAGGCGCGGCGCAGGTAGGGCGTCACACCTTTGGCTTCGAGCTGCGGGTCCGCGAGCATGTCGTATTCGGAGAGCACGTACTCCAGCAGCGGATCGCCGTCCCGCGCGCCCCAGAGGTCCTTCCAGGCCTGGTTCACCATCAACGTGCGGCCCTGCGCCGACAGCAGCTGCACGCTGAACGGCGCCTGCTCGAACAGCGTGCGGAAGCGCTGCTCGGAACTGGAGGTTTCACCGGGCGCCGGCGGCAAGGGTGCGGTCACCGTCCGATTGTGCCTAGCCTTGCGCGGCCGCAGGAGCGTCAGCCGGGTTCCTCGGGCCGACTAAACTGCCCCTCTGAACATGAATCAAGACTCCACCGCCACCGCTCCCGAAACCGCCCCTCCCGCGCGGCCCCAGGGCGGCGCACGCAAGGGACCCCGCCCGGTCCACCCCCTCCTGCACAAGCTGTTCGAGCTCTACCCGCGCCTGTTCGGGGCCCGCTTCCTGCCGCTGAAGATCGGCGTCTTCGAGGACTTGCGCGCGGCGCATCCCGAAGCGCTGCCTGCGGCGGACCTGAAGGTCGCCCTCGGGCTGCACACGCGCTCCACGCGCTACATCGAGGCCGTGGCCTCCGGCCTGCCGCGCCACGACCTGCAGGGTCGGCCCGTGGAGCCGCTGGCGCCGGAGCACGTGCATCACGCCATCCTGGAGCTTTACAAGCGCCGCGCCGGCAAGTCGCAGGAGCAGGCGCGCCAGCGCGCGGTGGAGCAGCTCGCGGCAGCGATCGAAGCCTCCGGCCTGGGCCGCGATGGCTACCGCGAGCGCTTCACCTCGCCCGACGACGACGTCCATGCGTTGGTCGAGGAGGCGCTGTCGGTGGTGGCGCAACGCTCGGCGCGACGCGAAGCCTTGCAGAACGCCTTCAAGGCCAGCGGCAAGACGGTGGCGGAGTTCGCCGACATGTACGGCCTCGACCCGCGGGAGGCGAAGAGACTGCTCGCCTGAACATGGACGCAAGCCTCTCCTACCCCCTGGGCACGCCGGCAGCCGGCGGTTTCACCGAAGTCGCGCCCGGCGTCCTGTGGATCAGGCTGCCGCTGGTCGGCGCCCTCGGGCACATCAATGTGTGGGGGCTGGTGGAGGAAGGGGGCTGGACGCTGGTGGACACCGGGATGGCGACGCCGGAGACCATCACTGCGTGGGAGCAGCTCCTCGCGCGGGCCCCGTTCGACCGCCCGCTGCAGCGCGTCGTGGTCACCCACATGCATCCGGACCACGTCGGCATGGCGGGCTGGTTCACGCGCCGCTTCGGCGTGCAGCTGTGGATGTCGCGGCTCGAGTACATGAGCTGCCGCGTCACCGCGTCCGACACGGGCAAGCAGGCGCCGGAAGATGCACTGCGCTTCTACCGCGCCGCCGGCTGGGACGAGGCGCAGCTGGCCGCCTACCGCGAGCGCTTCGGACGCTTCGGGCGCTTCATCCACGCCATGCCGGACAGCTACCGGCGCCTGCAGGACGGCGACACGCTGCGCATGGCCGGCAGCCACTGGCAGGTCGTCGGCGGCAACGGCCACTCGCCGGAACACGCCAGCCTGTACTGCGCCGAGCGCAAGCTGCTGATCTCCGGGGACCAGGTCCTGCCGCGCATCTCGTCGAATGTGTCGGTCCATCCCATGGAGCCGGAAGCCAACCCGATGGCCGACTGGATGGCGTCGCTGGCCAAGATGCGCATCCGCGTGCCCGCGGACGTGCTGGTGCTGCCCTCGCACAACGACTGCTTCCACGGGCTGCATGCGCGGCTGGAGCAGTTGCGCAGCGGGCAGGAGGAGGCCCTCGCGCGGCTGCGCGAAGGCCTGCGCGAAGCCAGGCGCGTCGTCGACGTGTTCCCGTTCCTCTTCCGGCGGCACATCGCCCCGGCCGATGCGAGCCTGCTGGGCATGGCCACGGGCGAGAGCGTGGCCTGCCTGAACTTCCTGCTGGCACGCGGCGAGGTGGTACGCCGCAACGAGGGTGGCGTCGACTGGTATCGCCTCGCCCCCTGATCAGCCCAGCACCACGTTGCTCGCAGTCAGCTGGTCGGGCGTGACACCCACCAGCCAGATCGCGGTGTTCGCATCGATCGTGACGATCGAATACGAGCCGTAGTTCGAGGTGGCCGCCTGCACCTGCGCGAAGCTGGTAAACCCGCTGCTCTGCAACCACAGCCTGTCGCTCGCCACGTCGAAGTTGTTCACCACGTCGACGCCCGAGGCGCGGTCGTGCAGCACGATGTCGGCGCGTTGCCCAGGAACAGGTAGTCGGTGCCCGCGCCACCCTGGAAGGTGTCGTTGCCGCCGTTGCCCACCAGCACGTCGACGCCCGCGCCACCTGCCAGCCAGTCGTTGCCTGCGCCGCCGTACAGGTAGTCCTGGGCGGCGCTGCCTACTGCGACCACGTTGCCGGACTGCACCACGATCGTGTCGTTGCCGCCCTCGTTGTACACGTATTGCGTGCCGGTGCCGGAGACCGAGACGTAGTCGTCACCGAGGCCGGACTCCACCACGTCGTTCTCGCCTTGCGAAATCAGGACGTCGTTGCCGACGCCACCGAGCAGCACGTTGGTGCCCGAGCCGCCGTACAGGTAGTCGGAGCCTTCCATGCCATAAAGCGTGTCGTTGGCGTTGCCGCCCACCAGCACGTCGTCGCCGAGGCCGCCGATCATGAGGTCGGTGCCGTTGCCGCCGATCAGCCAGTCGTTGCCTGCTTCGCCGTACAGCGAGTCGGGGCCGTTGGCGGCCAGCAGCGTGTCGTTGCCCGCGCCGCCCACCAGCAGGTCGACGCCGTTCTCGCCATCGAGCCAGTCGTTGCCGTCGCCGCCGTACAGCGTGTCCTGGCCGTTATTGCCATGGAGCATGTCGTCGCCGTTCTGGCCGTGCAGCACATCCTGCCCGTTGCCGCCGTCGAGCGTGTCCTTGCCGTCGCTGCCGGAGATCGTATCGTTGCCGTTGCCGCCGACGATGCTGTCGTCGTAGACGGTGCCACGGACGTTTTCGTTCACGTCGGGCGAGGGCGCATAGGTCAGGACGGTGCTGCCGCCGGAGGACTGGCTGAGGACGTCGACACGGTTCACGTTGCCCGAGAGCACGATCGTGAGGTCGGC
>DATAGN010000223.1:0-10909 GCA_036263715.1 Ramlibacter sp. | reverse complement strand
ACAGGACAGGTGCGGCTCGCGGTGCTCGGGCCCGTCGCCCGGGTGACGCTGTCGCACCCGGGCAAGCTCGATGCGATGTCGCGCGCCATGTGGCGCGAGCTGCGCGAGATCTTCCTGGGCCTGCAGGAGCAGCGCGACGTGCGCTGCGTCGTGGTGGCGGGCAGCAACGGCGGCTTCTGCGCCGGCGGCGACATCGCCGAATACCCGTCCTTCCGCTTCCATCCCGAGTCCCTGCGGCGCTTCCACGAGGACGAGGTGTGGGGCGCGCTGGCGGCCATGCTCGCCTGCGACGTGCCCGTGGTGGCCGAGATTGCCGGCGCCTGCATGGGAGCAGGGCTGGAAATCGCCTGCTGCTGCGACATCCGCATCGCCGGCAGCTCCTCGCGCTTCGGCGCCCCGATCGCGCGGCTGGGTTTTCCGATGGCCCCGCGCGAGCTGCAACTGGTCGCCGCGGTCGCAGGCGAGGCCACGCTGCGCGAGATGCTGTTCGAGGCCGTGCAGCTCGATGCGCAGGAGATGAAGGCGCGTGGCTTCCTGCAGCGCGTGGCCGACCCGCTGGAGCTGGAGCTGGAAGTGCAGGCCACGGCGGAGCGCATCGCGCAACTGGCGCCGCAGGCTGCGCGCATGAACAAGCGCATGCTGCGCCGCATCGCGGGCAGTGCCCCCGGCGCGCCGCTGCCGGCCGACCTGCTGGAGCGCGCCTACGACTACGCCTCCAGCGGCGAGCACCGCGAAGGCATCTCCGCCTTCCTCGAAAAGAGAACCCCCCGCTTCTGACGGATCCTTTGCAGATGTCCAACCGCAACCTGTTCGCGGCGCTGCGCGCCGCCTTCCCGCAAGACCTCGACAGCATCGCCGTGGAGACCGACACCGGCCTGCACTACAGCTGGCGCGACCTCGACTGCGGCTCGGCGATGATCGCCAACCTGCTGCAGTCGCTGGGCATCGAGGAGGGCGCGCGCATCGCGGTGCAGGTGGAGAAGTCGGTCGAGGCCATGATGCTGTACCTGGCGACGCTGCGTGCCGGCTTCGTCTTCCTGCCCCTGAACACGGCCTACCAGAAGGCGGAGATCGAATACTTCGTGGCGAACGCCGAACCGGCGGTGGTGGTATGCACGCCCGCGAACTTCGGCTGGGTAAGCAAGATCGCCTTCCAGGCCGGCACGCACCACGTGTTCACGCTGGGCGACGACCGCACGGGCTCCCTCCTGCAGCGCGCCGTGGGCCAGAGCGACTTCCAGCAGCCGTTGCCGCGCGGCGACGATGACCTCGCCGCCATCCTGTACACCAGCGGCACCACCGGCCGCAGCAAGGGCGCCATGCTCACGCACGGCAACCTGCTTTCCAACGCCGAAGTGCTCAAGACCTACTGGGGCTGGCGCGAAGGCGACGTCCTGATCCACGCGCTGCCCATCTTCCACGTGCACGGCCTGTTCGTGGCGCTGCACGGCGCGCTGCTCAATGGCAGCAAGATCCTGTGGTTCGGCAAGTTCGATCCCAAGCGCGTGATCGAGCGCTTCCTGGACGCCACGGTGTTCATGGGCGTGCCGACGCTGTACGTGCGCATGCTGGCCGAGTCGCGCCTGAACAAGGTAGTGGCGCGCAACATGCGCCTGTTCATCTCCGGCTCGGCGCCGCTGCTGCTGGAGACCTTCAACGCCTGGCAGGAGCGCACCGGCCACACGATCCTGGAGCGCTACGGCATGAGCGAGACCATCATGCTCACCTCCAATCCGTACGACGGGAAGGACGGCGAGCGCCGCGGCGGCACCGTGGGCTTCCCGTTGCCCGGCGTCGGCCTGCGCGTGCGCGACGAGCAGGGCAACGAGGTTCCCACGGGCGAGATCGGCGGCATCCAGGTCCGCGGCCCCAACGTGTTCAAGGGCTACTGGCGCATGCCCGAGAAGACGAAGGAGGAGTTCACCGACGACGGCTGGTTCCGCACCGGCGATGTCGGCAAGGTGGACGAGCGCGGCTACGTCACGATCGTGGGGCGCAGCAAGGACCTGATCATCAGCGGCGGCTACAACGTCTACCCGGCGGAGATTGAGGGCTACATCAACGACATGCCCGGCGTCGCCGAAAGCGCGGTCGTCGGCGTGCCGCATCCGGACTTCGGCGAGGTGGGCGTGGCCATCGTGACCGCCCGCGCCGGCGCGCAGCTCGATCCGGAGCAGCTCGTGGCCACGCTCAAGGGGCAGCTGGCGAACTTCAAGATTCCCAAGCGCTGTTTCGTCGTGGACGAACTTCCGCGCAACACCATGGGCAAGGTGCAGAAGAACGTGCTGCGCGAGCAGCACAAGGGCCTGTTTGCCTAAGACAGGCGTCCGCTTCCGGACATAGCGGCGCCGCCCCGGCCCGCGCCGGACAAAAAAGTCGGAAAGTAGGCGGATTCCTGCTGGCGCGGCGGTGTCGGTTTTGTAAACTGGCGCAACGATGTCCGCTTTCAGTACCCACGCCCTCGATGCCGTCGCCTTCCAGCTGATTGCGGCCCTGGAGAAGTACGACCAGGACACCGCGCGCATGGTCGGGGGCTGGCCGGACCTGGAGCTGTATCGCAGCGTGAGCGAGCAGGCGGAGAAGATCCGCATGTATTCGTCGGCGCTGACCGATGCACGCGTGCAGTGGGTCGAGCTGCTGATCGCGCACGCGGAACTGGTCCACGTGCTCTGGCGCGCGGAATACGGCGCGCCCGATTCGCCGCGCGGCGACCTCGAAACCGTGCGCCAGCGCCACGCCGACTGCATCGCGGCGCTGCGCAACCGGTGCATGCGGATCATCCGCACGCGCCCGCAGTCCTGATCAGTTCTCCGGCATCGGCGCCAGGTTCGTCAGGTCCCGCAGGATCTTGACGAAGCCCACGGGCTCACCCGCGGGATTGCGCATCAGCATCATCGTGCCCGTGCCGCGGAAGCGGCTGCCGTCCTTGCGCACGTGGATGCGTTCGTCCGAGGCACGGCCCTCGCGCCGCGCGAGCTGCGCCTCCTTCTCCGGTGCGTGGGCATCGCGGTCTTCGCGGGTGAAGATCACGTCGCCGGACTGGCCGATGGCCTCCGCCTCGGAAAAGCCCAGCAGGCGCTGGGCGCCGCTGTTCCAGCTGACGATGCGTCGTCCCAGGTCGGTGGAGAAGATCGCGTATTCCACGGCCGACTCGATGATCAGCCGCAGCCTTTCCTCGCTCTGGCGCAGCGCCTCGGCGGCCGTGCGTTCGGCGGTCACGTCGCGCACGATCGCGGTGCCGGCCAGCACCACGTTGTCATCGTCGCTGATCGGGGAAATGGTCATGGAGACGTGGACGTCGCTGCCGTCCTTGCGCCGCCGCACGGCCTGCAGGTTGTCCACGGTGCGCCCGGCCGCGATGTCAGCGATCACGCTGTCCTGGTCGCGGCCCTCGGCCAGAGACAGCATGCGCAGCGGCTGGCCGATGGTCTCGTCCGGCTGGTAGCCGAAGAGGCGCTGGGCGCCCCGGTTCCAGCTCAGGATGGTGCCGTCCAGGGCGAAACTGATGATCGCGTCGTTGGTGGAGGACACCACGGCCGACAGCCAGCGGCGCACTTCCTCGGCCTGCTTGCGCTCGGTGATGTCGATGAAGGTGAGCACCACGCCGCCGATGCGGTCCTCGGTGGTGCGGTAAGGCACGAGCCGCGACAGGTACCAGCTGCCATCCGGCTGCCCCACTTCGCGCTCGATGGGCACCAGCCGCTCGAGCACGCGTTGCGCGTCGCTGCCCAGCTCAGGGTACTCCAGCGGCGTGTTCATGTCGCTCAGCGGCCGGCCCACGTCGCCCGGGCGCAGGTTGAACAAGGGGAGTGCCGCCGGCGTGAAGCGGCTGATGCGCAGCTCGCGGTCGAGGAAGATGGTCGCGATCTGCGTCGCGTCCATCAGGTTCTGCATGTCGCTGTTGGAGTGGCTGAGCTGGTCGATCTTGCTGCTCAACTCCTGGTTGACCGTGGTGAGCTCCTCGTTGATGGACTGCAGCTCCTCGCGGCTGGTCTCCAGCTCCTCGGTGGCGGCCCGCATCTCCTCGTTCATGGCCTGCAGTTCCTCGTTGCTGGCCTTGAGCTCCTCGGTGGATGCCTCGTACTGCTCGACCGTGTCGCGCAGGTGCGTCTTGAGCCGCTCGATCTCGGCGTCGAGGTGGCGCGCCATCGGATCCGGCTGCAGCCGCGTGCCTTCGGTGGCCGTGGCCGGCACGTCCGGCTGCAGGTCGAACAGCACCAGGCACAGCCGTTCGCCCTCCTGCTGGACCGGCACCACGCGAATGCGCGTGACGGTCTGGCCACCGGCCACTTCGATGGTCATGGGCGGCAGCTGCACTTCCTCGTCCTGCTGCATCGCCTGGTACAGCGCCGCGCGCAGGTCGATGCGCACGTCCGGCGTCACCGCCCGCAGCAGGTTGCGGCTGGGCTCGCCGCCCGACAGCTGCAGGAAGCGGCCGGCGCTGGGCGACAGGTGCACGATGTCGTACTCGGCATCCACCAGCACGGAAGGCGGCGCGAGCCGCTCCAGCAGTTGCAGGTGCAGCTCGCCCCAGGGCACCCCTGCGTGCCCAGGCCCGGCCGGCGGGTGCGGCTGGCGGTGGCTGGGGGCGCGCTCCAGGCTGTGGCTGGCGATCACGGGGCCACTGCGGGCCAGGTACTGCATCTCGAGCGACCGGGTCAGCACGCTCGACGCCGGCGGCAGCGGCAGAACCGGCCGCGCGGTCGAGCGCGGCGCATACAGCCTGTGCTTCTTGTCCAGCACGTTGAAGCGCGTGTTGGCTTCGTCCATGGACTCCGAGGAGCCGAGGAACAGCCGGCCCCCGGGCGCCAGCGAGAAGTGCATGGTCTCGAACACGCGCTCCTGCGCCTGCCGCCCGAGGTAGATCAGCAGGTTGCGGCAGCTCACCAGGTCCTGGCGCGAGAAGGGGGCGTCCTGCAGCACGTCGTGCACCGCGAACAGCACCATCTCGCGCAGCTCGCGCCGCACGCGGTAGCCCCGGTGCTCCTTGATGAAGTGGCGGCGCAGCCTCTCCTCGCTCACGTCCGCGATGATGGCGCCCGGATACACGGCCTCGCGGGCCGTCTGGACCGCCTGTTCGTCCAGGTCGGTCGCGAACACCTGGATCACCGGCGGCGCCTCCAGGGTGCGCGCGTGGTCGGCCAGCAGCATGGCGACGCTGTAGGCCTCCTCGCCGGTCGCGCAGGCGATGACCCAGGCCCGCAGCGTGTCGTTGGGCCCCTTGCCTTCGAACAGCGCCGGCAGCTGCGCCTCGAGGGCGGCAAAGCAGTGGGGGTCGCGGAAGAAGTTGGTGACGCTGATCAGCAGGTCCTGCAGCAGGGCCTGGCATTCACCGGGCCGGGTGCGCAGGCAGTTGAGGTACCCCGCGAGATTGTCGACGCCGGTGACCTGCATGCGCCGGCCGATGCGGCGCAGTACCGTGGCGCGCTTGTAGTGCGTGAAGTCGCGGCCGGTGCGCGTGCGCAGGAAGTTCAGCACGTCGCGCAGCGCGGCCTCCGACGTGTCCGCGGCGGCCGGCGCCTCCTCCGGCGGCAGCCGCACGGCCCGCTCGAGCCGGAAGTACGACAGGATGCGCGCCGGCATGTCGCGCACCGGCAGCACCCAGTCGACCATGCCGGTACCGATGGCACTGCGCGGCATCTCGCCGTGGCTCGCATCGTCGGGGTCCTGAACCACGGTCAGGCCGCCGCGCTCCTTGATCCGCTTGATGCCCACCGAGCCGTCCCCGTCCAGCCCGGAGAGCACCACGCCCGCCGTGTGCGCACCATGGCTGTCGGCCAGCGAGCGGAACAGGATGTCGACCACCACGTGGGGGCCATGGTGGCCTTCCGGCAGGTCGGTGAGGACCAGGTCGTCGCCGTCGGCCTGCAGGATCTTGCCCTGCGGGATCACGTACACGGTGTCGGGCTGCACCTCCAGCCGCTGCTCCACCTTCACCACGCGCATGCCCGTGCAGCGCTGCAGCACCTCGGTGAGCATGCTGTTGTGCGACGGGGAAAGGTGGATGACCACCACGAAGGCGACGCCGGGTGCCGGCGGCAGTGCCTGGAAGAAGGCCTGCAGCGATTCGATGCTGCCCGCGGACCCGCCCATGCCGACCACCGGGATCTTGCGGTAGCCGTAACTCGGGACGAGGTCGTCCAGGCGGTCCGCCAACTGCTCTTCGACGCCGTCAGCCGCAGGTTCTGCGCTCATCGAGTCCTTCCGGGCAAACGACGATTATGCGTCGGCGTCGTGCTCGATACCGGCCGGGGCTGTCTCCGCGAGCTCCTGCAGCGTCTCGATCTGCCGGCTCAGGCGGTCCGCCTGGGCCTGGCCCGCGCTGGCCTGCGCGCTGTCGCCCGTTGCGGCCGCGATTCCCGCGAGGCGGCGCAACAGGATCTCGCGCTCGCGCAGCGCGCGTACCGTGCTCCACAGGGCGTGCTCGGCCGATTCCTTCTGCGCGGCCTGGAGGCTGAGCGCCCCGTAGGCGTGCCCGGTGTGGCAGCGGTAGCGCAGGGGCTTCTGGTCCTTCATCTCCCACAGCCCCCCGCCGCAGTCCGGGCAGGTCAGGAGCGATGGCGTGGCGATGCCTTCGAGTTTCTCCACGGTCCCTTCTCCCTGGTTGATGGACACCTCGCGCTGCACGTGTTCGGGGACGCCCTCTGCGGGAGCCGGCGAGCGCTCGCCGACCAGGCGCACGAGCAGGGGCGCGATCTCGGCCAGCGGCACGCAGTAGTCCACATCGACGTTGGCCAGCGCGCTGCGCGGCATGGAGGACTCCAGCGCCGTGGTGGGGTCCTGCACGATCGTGATGCCGCCGCACTCCTTGATGGCCTTCAGGCCAGCCGTGCCGTCGTCCATCTGCCCGGTCAGCACGACGCCGATCACGCGCGGTCCATGCGCCGCCGCGGCGCTACGGAACAGGGGGTCGATCGCGGGGCGCGCGTGGTTTTCCTTGGGCCCGCGCCGCACGTGCAGCACCTCGCCTTGCACCAGCATGTGCTGGTCGGGCGGGGCGATGTGCAGGGTGCCGGTGGCCAGGCGCTGGCCGTCTTCGGCATGCATGGCGTGGTTCGGGCCCTTGTAGCGCAACAGTTCGGGCAGCAGGCTGGCGTTGCTGCCGATGTGCTGCACGATGCACACGGGCGCGCCGAAGAAGCGGGGCAGTCCCTCGCTGATCTCCAGCAGCGCGGTCACGCCGCCGGCCGAAGCGCCGATGACCACCAGGTGGTCGAAATGCACGGTCATGGACGATTGTGGCCCGGGGTGCGCACCCGTGCGGCCAGCGCAACTTTATTTTCCGGGCGGGCGGTGCTGCCGCGCTTTGAGTCCCTACACTGCGAAGATGTCCGCCGCCCACCTCCCGTTCGCCGAGGCCATGGCCTTCCAGCTCATGGCCAGGCTGCACGATTACGAGCTGGGGGTGGCGCAGCTGATGCTGGCACCGCTCGACGCCGAGCTCTACCGACGCAGCTCGGACGACATGGACGCCATGCGCCTGCTGGCGACTGACGTGCCGATGGCGTCGGTGGCCTGGGCCGAAGTGATGATCCGCCACTTCGAGCTCATGCACGGCCTGTGGCGCGTGCAGCGCGCGCCTTCGGGCGGGCTGGTCCTGGCGCCCTTGCACGCGAACCTGGGCCAGGCGGTGCGGAGGCTGTCGCACAGGTGCCTGCAACTGGTGGCCGCCCCGTGATGTCCGCCGGCGCTCCGGTGCGCGTCGACATCGCCGGGCCCACCGACGCGGGCGACTTCCGCGCGCACGCCAACAGCATGCTGGCGCAGCAGGTGCCGCCGAATTCGCTGGACTGGCATCCGCTCACGTCCTCCACGCTCGGCGTTGCCTTCCACGGCGACGGCGACGGCAGCAACCATGGGGCCTCCGCGCTGCACTCCATCGTGCCGCGCTCCTTCGTGCGGCTGACCGAACTCGTCGTGCTGCACCGCGACCCTGCGCGCTTCGACCTGCTGTACCGCCTCTTGTGGGAGCTGGTGCACGAGCCGGAGGCGGCGCGCCAGCGGCGCGACCTCGCGCTGGCCCAGAGCATGGCGCAAGCCGTGCGCCGCGACATCCAGAAGACCGCCCGCGCGGTCTGGCTGCGCCCGCTGCCGCCCGACGGCGACGTGGTCCTGTCGGTTGCGTGGTGCGAGCCGCAGCACCAGGTGACCGAGCAGGTCGCGCAGCGGCTGGCCAAGACGCAGCCCGCGCCCTGGATCCTCGCGAGCCCGGACCGCTGCGTGTTGTGGACCGGGCGGCACCTGCTGTGCGGCCCGGGCATGTCCGCCGGCGAGGCCAGCACCATGTCGGCGGCGGGCTGGTACGCCATGGCCTCCGACCTTGTCGCCAGCACCGTCGCTCGCGCTTCCTGAGACGCGCCACAATGCGCTCCTTCACCCCGGAAGGAGATCCCGCATGAAGGCCAGCAGCATCCTCGACACGATCGGCCGCACGCCGCACATCCGCATCAACCGCCTGTTCGGCGGCTCGCACCAGGTGTGGGTGAAGTCCGAGCGCTCCAATCCCGGCGGCTCGATCAAGGACCGCATCGCGCTGGCGATGGTGGAGGCGGCCGAACGCAGCGGCCAGCTCCAGCCCGGCGGGACGATCATCGAGCCGACCTCGGGCAACACCGGCATCGGACTGGCCATGGTGGCCGCGGTCAAGGGTTACCGGCTGGTGCTGGTGATGCCGGACAGCATGTCGGTCGAGCGGCGGCGGCTGATGCTGGCGTACGGCGCGCAGTTCGACCTGACGCCGCGCGAGAAGGGCATGAAGGGCGCGATCGCCCGCGCGCAGGAACTCGCGCAGCAGACGCCCGGCGCCTGGGTGCCGCAGCAGTTCGAGAACCCGGCCAACCTCGAAGTGCACGAGCGCACCACGGCCCGCGAGATCATCGAGGACTTCCCGCAAGGCGTGGACGTGCTGATCACCGGCGTGGGCACCGGCGGCCACATCACCGCGTGTGCGAAGGTGCTCAAGGCGCAATGGAGCAAGCTGCAGGTGTTCGCGGTGGAGCCGGTGGCGTCGCCCGTGCTGTCCGGCGGCCAGCCCGCGCCGCACCCGATCCAGGGCATCGGCGCCGGCTTCGTGCCGAAGATCATGGACACCTCGGTGCTGGACGGGATCATCCAGGTGGACGCGGAGCCGGCACGCGAGATGGCACGACGCTGCGCACGCGAAGAAGGCATCCTGGTGGGCATCTCGTCCGGGGCCACCCTGGCCGCCATCCAGCAGAAGTTGAAGGACATCCCGCAGGGCGCCACGGTCCTGGGCTTCAACTACGACACGGGCGAGCGCTACCTGTCCGTGGAAGGCTTCCTGCCCGCAAGCTGATCGAGTTTTCGTAGGACGCGGGCGCGAGTTTCACCTACCCGTCGAAAACGTGTAACGAAGGACCCCATTGGCGGGTCCGCTCCCGCACAATGTTGGTGTCCGCTAACGATTGGTCCCCATCACCGTGCAAGTCCCACTTTCTCACCAAGTCGACATCGCCGGCTTCCATAGCGAAGCCACGCGCCTGCTGTCGCAGCAGGTGCCGCCCGACACGGTCCACTGGAGCGCTGCGCCGGCGCAGCAGGTGGAAGAGGAGCCGCTGGACTCCGCCCGTGCGGCCATCCACAACCGCGCCGCCCGCGCGATCATCCCGCAGTCCTTCATCCGCATGAGCGAGCTCGTGGTGCTGCACCGCGACGCCGACCGCTTCGACCTGCTCTACCGCTCGCTCTGGCGCCTGGTCTACGAGCCGGACCTCAAGAACGATTTCGAGGACCGCGACCTCGCGCGGCTGCGCCAGATGGCGCAGGCCGTGCGGCGCGACATCCAGAAGATGAAGGGCAAGCTGGCCTTTCGCCCGCTGGAAATCCGCGGCGAGACGGTCTCTGTGGCCTGGTACGAACCGGTGCACTATGTCTGTGAAGTGGTCGCCGCCTGGCTGGCCAAGCGCGAGCCCGACAAGCGCTGGATGCTGCTGACGCCGGACCGGAGCATGCGCTGGGACGGCACGAAGCTGCTCTGCGCACCCGCGGTGGCGCCGTCGCAGCAGCCGCTGGCAGTGCGCACCGACGCCGAGTGGGCGCGCGTGCTGGAATCGCTGCCCTGGGTCTGAGGCTCGGGGCCCTGCGCCTCAGTAGCTGGGGGTCGACGGGGCCGAGGCGCCCAGGCTGCTGGAGAAGTTGAAGTCGCTGCGGGTGCGACGCCACTCCTCGCCCGTATCCCCGATCAGTTGCCGGCAACGCAGGAACAGGCTGTCGAGCGCGCCGTCCTGCGTGTCGCGCAGCTGGTGGTAGCGCGGGTCCGCATAGTGCGGCCGCCCGGCGCCGCCGCCCGTCATGCGCAGGATGTTCTCTTCCCACAGGTACTGCATCAGCTCGCGGTGCGACTCCAGCAGTTGCAACATCAGCCGCCCCAGCTCGGGAAAGTGTTCGTCCTTGATCAGCACCGCCTGCTTCAGCGCCGCCGGAATTGCGAGGTTCTCGGGGTCCTGGTGCAGCAGCGGCTCGTCGCGGTGCCAGTCGATCCAGGCGGTGTACGCCTTGAGGCAGTCCATCAGCTGGTAGCCGGCGGCCTTGCGCCGCGCCGCGCGCCGCTGTGCGCGAACGCGCAGGCGCCAGAGCACCAGCGCCACGGCCGCGGCGAAGCCCACCAGCAGCAGCGGGAACAGCGTGTCGGGATCGGTGAGTTCGGGCACGGGGAGCAGGCGGGCGCCGCGGTGGCGCGCTTGGGAATTCTCCTATCGTGCCCGATTTCGTTCCCGGACAGTGGCGCCGGGCGGATTCATCCGGAGGATGGACGGAACTCGGCAGTGATGGTATCCCGTAGGTTGGGTTCGCGAGCGCGACCCCAACAGGTGTTGGGGTGCCTTCGGCAACCCAACCTACGGCAAGCCGCGGCGACGCATCATGTCGTCGCTCATGATCAGGATTGCGT
>DATAGN010000222.1:0-10911 GCA_036263715.1 Ramlibacter sp. | reverse complement strand
GCCGCAGCAGACGACCAGGTTGCCGTTGACGGCGGTGATCGCGCGGTTGATCACCACGTCACGGCTGGCGTTGAGGGTCAGCGTCGTCGTGCTCGGCGCGGCGGTCCAGCTCACCGCCTCGTTGACGAAGATGTCGCCGTTCCCGACGGGGCCGCTGTTCAGGCGGGTCACCGGGGGCGCGCCGGCAGTGGTGTCGTTCGGGCCCGCGGCCGTCGTGATGATGACGCTGTTGGTGACCAGCAGTGCCGAAAGCGTCGGGCCGCTGATGTTGTCGCCCGCGGCCGAGCCGATGGTGAAATCTTCCGGATCGATCAGCCATTCGCCGGTCTTGCCGAGCGCCGCCGCGGTGGTGACCTTCGCACCATCGTGCACGCGCACGCGCGCCGCCGAGGTTTCGATGAAGCCGCCCTGCCCGCCGTTCGGCGCGCTGGCGTCCAGCGTTCCCGCGACGTCGACGGTGCCCGCGGCCATGCCGCCCATGAGCCGGATCGTGCCGCTGCGCACGTCGAGCGTCTGCGCCTGGATGACGCCGGTGTTGTTGACGGCGCCGGACAGCAGCGAGCCGGCCGCCTGCGTGGTCAGCAGCACCTGCCCGCCGTCCGCCTGGATCACGCCGCCGTTGCGCGCCAGGGCGTCGACCGCCGCGCGTTCGACCGTGACGTGCAGGAGGTTGTCGCCCAGCACGTCGAGGCGGATGGCCTCGCCGGCGGCGAGGGCCACGCTTCCAAGGCGCGCCGAGATGCTGCCCTCGTTGGCCACGTGCGCGCCCAGCAGCGCGACGTAACCGCCGTCGGCCGCCGTGATCGAACCCTGGTTGATGACCGCTGCGCGGCTGCCGCCGCTGAAGCTGTGGCGGCCGGCCATGAAGTCGGCGTCCGAGATGTTCAGCGTCGACGCGACCAGGCCGCCGACGTTGACCGAGGCACCGGGCCCGAACAGCACGCCCGCAGGGTTCACCAGGAAGACCTTGCCATTGGCGGACAGCCTGCCGTGGATCGCCGAAGCGTCGCCGCCGAGCACCCGGTTGAGGGTCACCGAGCTGCTGCCAGGCTGCACGAAACGGACCGCCTCGCCGGCACCGACACTGAAGCCCTGCCAGTTGATGACGGCGCTGGCGCTGCCCTGCGTGATCGTGGTCTGCGCTCCCGTGGCCGCGATGCTCGCACTGCCGGCGGCGACCACGCCACCCGTGGGCGCGGCTTGCACCTGCCAGGACAGCAACAGCGACAGCGCGAGGACGGCGCGGGCAAAAGGCGGGCAGGTGGCGGAGGCAGAAGGGTCATGCATGGTGAAGTCCTGCTCAGAGGTATTTGACAAGCTGGATCCAGAAGCGGCCGGACCGGTCCGGCTCGGAGAGGGCGGGCTCGTCGCCCAGCTTCCGCGCGTAGTACGCCCGCAGCAGGAAGTTGCCCGGGTCGCCCCAGTTCACGCCCACGCCCACGCCACTGAGCGAGCGCCGGTTGTCGCCGGGGGCCCAGGGGCTGTGGTTCATCCGCACGCGGCCGCCGTCGACGAAGGCGACCAGTTGCATGCGGCCCGGCACGCCCTCGGGCAGCGGCGGCAGGTCCATGCGCGCTTCGACGGTCAGCAGCAAGCCTTCGTCGGCATAGGCCTCGCCTTCGGGGTAGGCCCGCACGCCGCTCATGCCGCCCAGGGACATCTTCTCGGACACGTCCAGGTTCTTCGACGCGAGCTGGCCGCTCGCGGCGCCGTAGAGGGAGAACGGGCCACCCAGGCGCTGCAGCCGCATCGCGGCGAAGGACAGCTTGTTGAAGTGGCCCTGGGTCTGCGCGGTGAGCGCGTCCTGCGCGCGGGCGGCGGGCGTCTCGATGTCGAGTTGGCCGGTGGCCCAGGTGGCCGAGTACGAGCTGAGCCCGCCGCCGCCGAAGTCGTCGCGGTGGTCCCCGAACACGCTGGCCATCAGCACGCGGGTGTTGCGCTCGGTCATCGCCGGCACCGCATCGATGTGGTCCTCGAACTCCTTGGCGTCCAGGGCGAGCTGCACGTACAGGTTGCTGCTGCGGCTGCGCACCAGCGGATAGCGGCCGTGGATGCTGGCGATGCGCGCGTTGCCGTGCGCCCCCAGGCTCTCGAATTCCCTGCCCAGCGAGTAATCGAGCCAGCTGTAGGCGATGCCCACCTGGCCGATGCCCACCTGCGCCTGGTAGGAGGCGCGGGCGTACTTCAGGCCGTCGGACGTCAGCAGCCGCAGGCTGGCGATGTCGCCCCAGCCCAGGGGCTCGTTGAAGTTGACGGTGGCGCCCAGGCGCCAGGCGCCGGTATAGCGATTGCCCGCGTTGTCGGCATCGATGCTGCCGGTCACGCGCCGGCCTTGTTCGAGGTCCACCACCAGGTCCGAGGTGCCGGCCGCCGTGCCGGGCACGAGCGTGGAACGGACGATCACGCCCGGCAGGTCCGACAGCAGCAGCAGCCGGCGTTCGACGGCAGGCGTGGTGAGGATGTCGCCTGGCGCCAGGCCGGCGAGCGCCGCGTCGGCCACGTGCTGCTTTACATTGGAAGTGTTGCGCAGGCGCACGGCGCCGAGGCGTCCTTCGCTCACGACCATCGACACGGCGCCATCGCGGATGTCCTGCGCAGGGAGGTAGGCCTGCGCGACGAAGTAGCCGTTGCGCCGGTAGTGGTCGCTGATGCGCGCAGCCATCGCCTGCAATTCGGCCAGCGACAGCTCGGTACCTGCGCGAAAGCCCGTGAGGGCCAGCAACTCCGCCTCGCCGTACACGGTGGCGCCCTGGATCCTGAGGGACTGCACCACGATCTTGATCGCGTTCGCAGGCGCAGCGGCGGGGCCGGTGCGCGGCTCGATGCGGATGGCGGGTTCGGCGCGCGGCGCGGCCGGTGCGGGAGGCACCTGCAGGGTGCCGGCAGACGGCGGCTGCTGGGCCCAGGCCGAAGGGCCCAGTGCTGCGGCCACCAGTAAGGCGTGGCGAAACAAGATCATCGAAGCCCCTTCTTTGGGGCCGAGCGTAGGAACTGGATGAGCTTGCGTCTGTACGCCAGCGTACAGGGCTACGGGCGCCGGCCGAAACGCCTGCCCGCCTGGTCCATGCACAGGGTCTTGATGCCGCCGCCGGCATAGCCGCCGCATTGCTGCCGCGCCTCCTCGTGACGCTCCGGGTTCGGGCCGCCCGCGGCGTCGTCGCGTTCGCGCGCCAGTTCCTCGCCGGCGACGGCTTTCGCCTGCGCGCGCTGCATGAGCGTCTTGGCTTCTGCGCGCGCGCTCGTGCGGGCGGCGTCGGCTTCCGCCACGCAGGCTGCCCGGGCGGGGCGCGCCCGGGCGTCGCAGCGCACGAGGGCAACGGCGTGACGGCTCTGCGCCGCCACGTCCAGCGCGCGGCGGCGCGCCTTGGCCGAGGGCCGGTCGCGTGCCTCGAGCTCCGCCCGCGCCGTGCGCGCTTGCGCACTCGCCTCGGCGGCGCACACGGCGCGCGGGTTGCCGGCCAGGCCAGCGCACTTCGCCCGCGCCGACACGTAGCGCGTCGAGATCGCCTCCTCGCGCGCACGGTAGTCGCCCCGGGCCAGCACCTGCGCCGTGGCCATCCCGCAGAACTGCAGCAGGAGCACGGCGACGATGACGACGCCCGGGCGCAAGGATGTCTGCCGGCTCACTTCGCCGGGGTTTCGGTCTGCCGCAGCAGGCCCCCTCCGGGCACGCTGCCCTGGGCGTTGCCGCCCAGGATGCGCTGCACGCAGGCATCGCGGTCCGCCACCGGCTGCGCAGCGCATCGTTGCGTGGCGTTGCCGGCGAGGTCCGCGCTCGGCCCGTTCGCCAGGCGGCCGCGACGCGCCTCGTCGTAGGCCGCGCCGGCCTCCTTCAGGCAGGTGGCGCGCTCCTGGCCGGACTCGCCGCGCAGGCAGCGGGCGCGCTCCTGCTGGTACTCGCGCTGCAACTGCGAAGACTTGGCCGGCCCGGCCGACCAGCCGGGCATCGCCGCGGCGGCCAGGGCAAGCGCCAGCCCCGCGCGAAGCGCAAGGTGATGCACCCGCATCACGGACGCACGCTGATCTCGTTGCGCACGGTGCGCACGCCGGAGACGTTGCGCGCGATCGATTCGGCGGTGGAGCTTTCCAGGTTGTTCTTGGCGAAGCCGGAAAGCAGCACGGTGCCGTTGAGCGTCTCGACCTTGATGCTGCTCGCATCGACGTTGCGGTTGTCCACGAAGCGTGCCTTGATGCTGGTGGTGATCGCCGTGTCGTCGACGTAGGCGCCGACGGTCTCCTGGCCGCGCGTGACGGCGCAGCCGGAGAGCAGGAGGAGCGAAGCGGCCAGGGTGCAGGCCAGGATGGATTGGTTCGTGTTCATGTTCATGTTCCTAGAAAGTAAAGTTCGGCTGGGGCGGGCGCGTCAGACGCGCGGCTCGCCGTTGCGGTTGACGGTGACGGTGCGGCCCGGGTCCCGCGCCATCTGGATGCGGTGCTCCTGGCCACGGAACTGGTAGGTGACGTCCCAGTAGCTGGGCTTCGCCTCGGCGGGGTTGCTGTCGCAGCGGCGCACGTCCTGCGTGATCGGCGCGGCGACCGCATCGTTGCGGCCGTACTGCGCGCCGAGCGCGGCGCCACCGAGCGCGCCTCCGACGGTGGCGATCTGCTTGCCGCTGCCGCCGCCGACCTGGTGGCCGAGGATGCCGCCGATCACGGCGCCTACGGCCGCACCGGGCAGGTTCATGCTGCCCTGGCCCTGCGCCTGCGGCTGGTGCACGACCTGCTCGCGTTCCATCCAGCAGCGCTGGGCCGGCGTGCCGACCACCGCGCGGGCGGACGTGACGTCGGCATCGAACAGCCTCTCGTCACGGCGACGACGGAAGTCCTGCGCCACCACCGGCATCGGCGCGTAGTCCGCTTCGGCGATGCGCTCGTTGGCCGGCAGCGGACGGACCGACGTGATCCGGTCATTGAGGCCCATCGCCTGCAGCGACGGGTATTGGCCCGGGCGCAGCACCGTGCAGCGGCCTTCGAAGCGGCTGCCGTCGCACGCCTGCCAGCGCTGGCCGACCACGATCACGGAGGAAGCGCGGTCGCTGAAGCCGGAGCGCTGCATGTCACCCACGCGCTGTTGCGTGGTGTAGCTGCGGCCGGCGAATCCTTCCTGCTCGTAGAAGGTGACCTGGGCCGAGGCCTGGGCGGCCAGGGCAAGCAGGGTGGCGCCGAACAGCGCGGGAACGATGGCTTTTTTCATTGGGGGACCTCTTTCAGCCCCTACAGTAGCCCTGCTGCCGAGCCGCGTCTGTCCGGCAGCGTACGGATCAGGCGCCTCTCTCTATACTCGGGCTGTACCCATGCTCGTCGCACAGGATCCTCGCAGTAACTGGCTCCTCGCCGCCCTCGCGGACGCGGAATGGGAACGGCTTTCGTCCGAATTGCAGCCGGTGCAGATGCCCCTGGGCAAGGTGCTGTACGAGCCGGGCAGCAAGCCGCAGCACGTGTACTTCCCCACCACCGCCATCGTTTCGCTGCTTTACGTGATGGAGAACGGCGCCTCGGCGGAGATCGCCGTCGTCGGCAACGAGGGCCTGGTGGGCATTTCCCTGTTCATGGGCGGGCAGTCCACCTCCAGCCAGGCCGTCGTCCAGGCGGCCGGCGAAGGGTTCCGCCTGAACGCGAGCACCCTCATGGCGGAGTTCAATCGCGGCGGCGCCGTGCTGCACCTGCTGCTTCGCTACACCCAGGCGCTGATCACGCAGATGGCGCAGACTTCCGCCTGCAACCGGCACCATGCCATCGACCAGCAGTTGTGCCGGTGGCTCCTGCTCACGCTCGACCGGCTGCGCTCGAGCGACGTGGTGATGACGCAGGAGCTGCTGTCCAACATCCTGGGCGTGCGCCGCGCCAGCATCAGCGACACGGCGGGCCAGCTGCAGAAGGACGGCCTGATCCGCTATGAGCGCGGACACATCGCGGTGCTGGACCGGGCCGGCCTGGAGCGCCGCGCCTGCGAGTGCTATGCAGTGGTGAAGAAGGAGTACGACCGGCTGCTGCCCGACATCAAGGCCACATGAAGCCCGTGGTGCTGGCCCTGGCCCGACAACAGGCATACACTTGCGCTTCCCGCTGATTCGGCTTCCCTTGTGCCTCAAGCCGATGGGCACCGCCCGCATCAGTTCGCCTGCGCACCCACCGGAGGTGCAGCCATGCAGATCCCCCAAATCGTCGACGCCTGGTCGTCCGCCAAGCGGCATCTGGCCAGCGTGGTCCCTTCGCGAGCCTTCGCTTTTTCGGTCACCGGCCCCGCTGTGAAGAAACCCACCCCCTCCCGGCTGAGCGACTTCATCCGCAACAACTCCGAAGAGATCCTCCTCGCCTGGGATGAATTCGCAGCGACCGTGCAGCACGGCGGCGCCCCGCTGGATGCCGTCACGCTGCGCGACCACGCCGCCGAAATCCTGAGCACCATCGCCACCGACCTGGCGCAACCCCAGTCCTCCGCGCAACAGGATGCCAAGGGCAAGGGGCAGGCGCCGCGCGACTGGGCGCCGACGCCGGCGGAGACGCACGCGGATTTCCGCATGGTGGCCGGCTTCGCCGTCGACGCGATGATCACCGAGTACCGCGCGCTGCGCGCGAGCGTGCTGAAGATCTGGGCCAAGCAGGGCGGCGGCAACACCTCGGACGACCTGGCGGACCTCACGCGCTTCAACGAGGCCATCGACCAGTCGATCGCCGAATCGGTGGCCCGCTACACGCGCCAGACGCGGTCGTCGACCGAGCTGTTCATCGGCATCCTCGGCCACGACATCCGCAATCCGCTGGGCACGATCATGATGAGCTCCGAGGCGCTGGTGCGCTCCGGCAAGATCACGCGCGAGGCGATCACCCCCATCACCAACGCGGCCGGCCGCATCCGCAGCATCATCGAGCAGGTGGTGGACTTCACGCGCGCGCAGACCGACGGCGTGATGCCGATCGTGCGCACGCCCTCCAACCTGGCGACGGCCCTCTCGCGCGTGGTGCAGGAAACGCAGGTGCGCCACCCGAGCCGCACGCTGCGCCTGGAGACCACCGGCAACTTCGACGGCAGCTGGGACGAAGGCCGCATCGGCCAGCTGGTCTCCAACCTCCTGGGCAACGCACTCCTGTACGGGGCTGCCGACACCGACGTGACCGTGAAGATGGGAACGACGGAGGACCGCGTCTGGTTTTCGGTGCACAACCTCGGCCCGGCCATCGCGGCGGAAGACCGGGACCGCATCTTCCAGCCGCTGGAGCGCGGCATCCAGAACCAGTACGGCTCCGACCGGCGCGAGCCGACCGGACTCGGGCTGGGGCTCTACATCTGCCGCGAGATCGTGCACGCGCACGAAGGCCGGCTCTCGCTGGCGTCATCGGACGCCGACGGCACGACCTTCATGGTGGAACTGCCCCGCGCCGCGGGGCTGGCGCCGCTGCCGGCCTAGCGCCGCGCCGCGTTGGCGGCCGCGCTGGCGTGCAGGCAGATCGCCGCCGCCGCGCCCACGTTGAGCGACTCCTCGCCCCCGGGCTGGACGATGCGCACGAACTGCGCCGCCCGCGCGGCGAGCGCGGCGCTCACGCCCTGCCCTTCGTGCCCCATCACCCACGCGCACGGCCAAGGCAGCGTTGCCTGGTGGAGGTAGTCGCCCTGGTGCGAACTGGTCGCCAGCAGCGGCACCTGCAAGCCGGCGAGTTGTTCCGCGGCGACCCCTTCGACCAGGCGCAGGCCGAAATGCGCGCCCATGCCGGCGCGCAGCACCTTGGGGCTCCACAGGGCCGCGGTGCCCTTGACCGCGATCACCTGCGCAAAGCCGAAGGCGCCGGCACTGCGCAGGATGGTCCCCACGTTGCCGGCATCCTGCAGCCCATCGAGGACCACGGAGGGCGCCTGCGGATCGATCCCGGGCGCCACCGGCAGCGGCAGCACGAAGGCCATGCGCGCCGGTGACTCCAGGCCGCTGATGCCGGCGAACAGGGCGTCGTCGACCAGCACCATGCGCTCGGCGGCGCCTTCCCATTCGTGGCCGCAGCGGTCGAAGTACGAGGCTTCGAACACGGCATGCGTGGGTTGCAGCCCGCGCTGCAGCGCCGCGCGGCAAAGGTGGTCGCCTTCGAGCCAGATGCGGCCCTGCTTGCGGTAGGCGTTGCTGTCCTGCGCCAGCTTGCGCAGGTCCTTCAGCAGGGGGTTGTCGCGCGAGCTGATCGCGACGGGACCGGAGCTCACGCGGCCTTCAGCTGGATCACGTCGCCGTCGGGCGTGGTGAAGGTCGCCGCCACCGGAGCGAAGTGCCGCCGGTGGTGGACGCAGGGGCCATGCGTGCGCAGCGCCTCCAGGTGCTCGGGCGTGCTGTAGCCCTTGTGCGCGGCAAAGCCGTAGAGCGGGAACTGCTGGTCCAGTTCGACCAGCATGCGGTCGCGCGTGACCTTGGCGATGATCGAGGCCGCCGAGATCGACTTCACCGTCGCGTCGCCGCCGATCACGGCTTCCGAGAGGATCTCCAGCTTCGGCAAGGCATTGCCGTCCACCAGCACCTTGGCCGGCTTCAGGCGCAGGCCTTCCACGGCGCGCTTCATGGCCAGCATCGTCGCGTGGTAGATGTTCAGCTCGTCGATCTCCTGCACGCTGGCCATGCCGACGGCGCAGCACAAGGCCTTCTCGCGGATCTTGTCGTACAGCTTGTCCCGCTGCAGCGCGGTCAGCTGCTTGGAGTCGTTCAGGCCGAGGATGCGCTTGCTGTCGTCGAGGATCACCGCCGCGGCGACCACCGGTCCGGCCAGCGGCCCGCGTCCGGCTTCGTCGACGCCGGCGAGCAGGCCGAGCGGATCCCATTCGAGCTTCTTTTGTCGCAGCTCAGCGCGCGAGAACTTTTTCGATGGCATCGGTGGCGAGGGTGGCGGTGTCGCGCTTCAATTCTGCATGCAGCGTACGGAATTTCTGCTGCACCGCGTGCATTCTCTCAGGCTGCTCGAACCAGTCTCCCAGCGCCCTGGCCAACAACTCGGGCTTTGCGTTGGACTGCAGCAACTCCGGCACCACAAAATCGCGGCACAGGATGTTGGGCAGGCCCACCCAGGGCTGCAGGTGCCGCGGCTTCATCAGCGCGTACGTGAGCCAGTGGGTGCGGTAGGAGATCACCATCGGCCGCTTGAACAGCGCGGTTTCCAGGGTCGCCGTGCCGCTGGCAACCAGTGCGATGTCGCACGCGGCCATGGCGGCGTGCGACTGGCCGGTCACGATCACCAGGTGCCGCGGCCCGGCGCCGGAGCGCGCGAGCTCTGAAATGCGCGACTGCAAGGTGGGCACCGCCGGGATCACGAACCAGGTGCCGGGGTGCTTTCTCTCCAGCGCCTTGGCTGCCGCCAGGAAGCGTGGCGTGAGCGCCTCGATCTCGGAGCGGCGCGAGCCGGGCAGCAGGGCGACCACGCGCGCTTGCGCCGGCAGCCCCAGCCTGGCGCGCGCACCCGCCTGGTCCGCCTCCATCGGGATCACGTTGGCCAGCGGGTGCCCGACGTAGGTCGAATCGACGCCGTGCCTGGCCAGCAGTTCCGGCTCGAAGGGGAAGATGCACAGCACGTGGTCGCAAGCGCGCTTGAGCTTTTCCACGCGCTTCATGCGCCAGGCCCAGATCGACGGGCAGACGAAGTGCACGGTCTTGATGCCGCCGGCACGCAATTCGGCTTCGAGCCCGAGGTTGAAGTCCGGCGCGTCGACGCCGATGAAGACCTCGGGCCGCTCCTGCAGCAGCCGGTCGCGCAAGGCACGGCGCAGGCGCAGCAGCTCCGGCAGGTGCCGCATCACCTCGGCATAACCGCTGACCGACAGCTTCTCGGACGGCCACCACGGCTCGAAGCCACGCCCCTGCATCTGCGGGCCGCCGATGCCCTGCGCCTGCAGCTGCGGCCAGCGGGCCTGCATGGCGGCCAGCACGTGGCTGGCCAGCAGGTCCCCGGACGCCTCGCCGGCGACCATGGCGAAGCGCGGCTGCCCCATGGCTGGTGTCCTGTCCCGCAAGCTAGCGCGCGATGCCGCGGGTGGCGCCGGCCAGGAATTCGGCCATGAGCGCGACCTCCGCGGCCGCCGCCGGCGTGGACTGCGCCAGGCCTGCGATCGCCTGCCTCGCATCGTCGAGTGTTCGGCCCTCGCGGTACAGCAGCTTGTGCATCTGCTTGATCGCCGCGATGCGCTCGTTGCTGAAGTCGCGCCGGCGCAGGCCGACGGTGTTGATGCCGCGCACGGCGAGCGGGTTGCCGTCGACCAGCATGTAGGGCGGCACGTCCTGCGACACCGCGCTGGCGAAGCCGACCATCGCGTGCGCGCCGACCTTCACGAACTGGTGGATGCCGGTGAGGCCGCCCACCGTCACCCAGTCGCCCAGCTCCACGTGGCCGCCGAGCGTCGTGTTGTTGGCCAGGGTCGTGCGGTTGCCCACCACGCAGTCGTGCGCGACGTGCGTGTAGTTCATGATCCAGTTGTCGTTGCCGATGCGCGTGGCCGCCTTGTCCTGCACCGTGCCCACGTGCAGCGTGCAGAACTCGCGGATCGTGTTGCGGTCGCCGATGACCAGCTCGCAGGGCTCGCCCTGGTACTTCTTGTCCTGGTTGGCCGCGCCGACCGAGCAGAACTGGAAGATGCGGTTGTCCCGGCCGATGGTGGTGTGGCCCTCGATCACCACGTGCCCGGCCACCACCGTGCCCGCGCCGATCCTCACGTGCGGACCGATTAGCGTGTACGGGCCGATCCGCACGCCGGCTTCGAGCTGCGCCTGCGGATCGACGATCGCGGTCGGGTGGATGTCTGCCATTGGCGCGTTCAGCTGATCGTGCGCATGGTGCACATCAGCTCCGCCTCGCAGGCGATGTCCGGGCCCACGCGCGCGATGCCCTTGAACTTGAAGATGCCGGCCTTCTGCCGCAGGATCTCCACGTCCATCACCAGCTGGTCGCCCG
>DATAGN010000221.1:0-7676 GCA_036263715.1 Ramlibacter sp. | reverse complement strand
ACTCGATCGCGTGCTGGGCGGCGGCATCGTCGAAGGCGGCGTCGTGCTGATCGGCGGGGATCCCGGCATCGGCAAGTCCACGCTGCTGCTGCAGGCGCTGGACGGGCTGCAGCGCTCCGGCATGCCCACGCTGTACGTCACCGGCGAGGAAAGCGGCGCCCAGGTGGCGCTGCGCTCCCGGCGGCTGGGCCTGGACCATTCGCAAGTCAGGGTGCTGGCCGAGATCCAGCTGGAAAATATCCTGGCCACGATCGCGGCGCAGCAGCCGGCGGTGGCGGTGATCGATTCGATCCAGACGGTGTACTCGGACCAGCTTACTTCCGCTCCCGGTTCGGTGGCGCAGGTGCGCGAGTGCGCGGCGCACCTGACGCGCGCAGCCAAGTCGGGCGGCACGACGATCGTGCTGGTCGGCCACGTCACCAAGGAAGGCGCTCTCGCCGGGCCCCGCGTGCTGGAACACATGGTCGACACCGTGCTGTATTTCGAGGGTGACACGCACTCCAGCTTCCGGCTGGTGCGCGCGATCAAGAACCGCTTCGGCGCGGTGAACGAGATCGGCGTGTTCGCCATGACGGAGAAGGGCCTCAAGGGGGTCGCCAACCCGAGCGCCATCTTCCTGTCGCAGCACAGCGAGCCGGTGCCGGGCAGCTGCGTGCTGGTCACGCTGGAAGGCACGCGGCCGCTGCTGGTGGAGATCCAGGCGCTGGTGGACAGCGGCGGGCCGAGCCCGCGGCGGCTGTCGGTCGGCCTGGAGCGCGATCGCCTGGCGATGCTGCTGGCGGTGCTGCACCGGCACGCCGGCGTGGCCTGCATGGACCAGGACGTCTTCGTCAACGCGGTGGGCGGCGTGCGCATCAGCGAGCCGGCGGCTGACCTGGCGGTGATGCTGGCCATCACCTCGTCTCTGCGCGGCCGCGCCCTGCCCAAGGGCTTCATCGCCTTCGGCGAGGTGGGCCTGGCCGGCGAGGTGCGGCCGGCGCCGCGCGGGCAGGAGCGCCTGCGCGAGGCGGCCAAGCTCGGCTTTTCCGTGGCGATCGTGCCCAAGGCCAATGCGCCCAAGCCAGGCAAGTCCGCACAGCGCGAACTGGAGGGCCTGACGATCCATCCCGTGGAGCGCATCGAGCAGGCGCTGGAGGTCGTGCGCGGGCTGGCCTGAGCCAGCCGCGACAATCGGGGCATGAACTTCCAGAAGATCGTGTGGCCCGTGCTGGGCGTGGCCATCGTTGCGTTCGCGTGGCAGTCGGCCGGCTGGCCCGGCGTGGCCATGGCCGTAGGCGGCATCGTCATGTGGATGCTGCTGCACTTCACGCGCATGATGCGGGTGATGCAGGGCGCGGCGAACCGGCCCATCGGCTGGGTGGACAGTGCCGTCATGCTCAATGCCAGGCTGCAGCCGGGCGTGAACCTGCTGCACGTGGTGACGCTGACGCGCGCGCTGGGTGAACTGCTCAGTCCGAAGGAACAGCAGCCGGAGGTGTACCGCTGGACCGACGGCAGCCAGTCGTCGGTGACCTGCGAGTTCGTCGGCGGCAAGCTGGTGAAGTGGGAGCTGAAGCGCCCCGAGGCGGCCCCGGACGGGGCGCCGCCGCCCGCGCCGTAAAATGCCGGGTTCGGCGAATCCCACCCAACAAGGACAGTCTCATGAGCGTAGTTCCCTCGATGGCCGACCGCGACGGCAAGATCTGGATCGACGGAGAGCTGGTCGACTGGCGCGAAGCGAAGATCCACGTGCTGACCCATACGCTGCACTACGGCTGCGGCGCCTTCGAGGGCGTGCGGGCCTACAACACCGTCAATGGCACGGCCATCTTCCGCCTGCAGGAACACACGGACCGCCTGTTCAACAGCGCCAAGATCCTGCGCATGCAGATCCCCTTCTCCAAGGAGCAGGTGAACGAGGCGCAGAAGCAGGTGGTGAAGCTGAACAAGCTGGAGTCCTGCTACATCCGGCCGCTCACCTGGATCGGCTCGCAGAAGCTGGGCGTCAGCCCCAAGGGCAACACGATCCACCTGATGGTGGCGGCCTGGGCCTGGGGCGCGTACCTGGGCGAAGAAGGCATGCAGAAGGGCATCCGCGTCAAGACCTCCAGCTACACCCGCCACCACGTGAACATCACGATGACGCAGGCCAAGGCGGTCAGCAACTACAGCAACTCGATCCTGGCGAACATGGAAGCGCTGGACGACGGCTATGACGAGGCCCTGCTGCTGGACAGCTCCGGTTTCGTGTCGGAAGGCGCGGGCGAGAACGTCTTCGTGATCAAGGACGGCGTGGTCTACACCCCCGACCTGTCCGCCGGCGCCCTGAACGGCATCACGCGCAACACCGTCATGCACATCTGCAAGGACTTGGGGCTGGAGCTGGTGCAAAAGCGCATCACGCGCGACGAGATCTACATCGCCGACGAGGCCTTCTTCACCGGCACCGCTGCCGAAGTCACGCCCATTCGCGAACTCGATCGCGTGCAGATCGGCATCGGCCGCCGCGGCCCCGTGACCGAGAAGATCCAGTCCGCGTTCTTCGATATCGTCAATGGCCGCAATCCGAAGTACGCCCACTGGCTGACGCGCGTCTGAGTCCATGAGCACCTCCACGAGAAAAGAAACCGTCGTCGAGCTGGTCGCCAGGGACCTCAATGCCAACGGCGGCATCTTCTGCCCGAGCGCCAAGGCAGACATGAAGCTGTGGAACACGCACCCCCGGGTCTACCTGGACATCGCGGCCAGCGGCTCGGCCAAGTGCCCGTACTGCGGCACCGTGTACAAACTGCGTGAAGGCGAACATTTCGGCGGCGGGCACTGAGTCGCGCTCCCTCGTCATCGCGCCGCAGTGGATCGGTGACGCGGTGATGACCGAGCCGCTGCTGCGCCGCCTGCATGCGCGCGGCGAGCGGCTGACCGTGGGGGCGCTGCCCTGGGTCGCGCCGGTCTACCGTGCGATGCCGCAGGTGGACGCGGTCATCGAATTCCCCTTCCGCCATGGCGGCCTGCAGCTGAAGGCACGGCGGGCGCTTGGGCGCGAGCTGCAAGGCCGCTTCGACACGGCGTACGTGCTGCCCAATTCCCTGAAAAGTGCGCTGCTGCCCTTCTTGGCCAGCATCCCGCGCCGCGTCGGCTATCTCGGCGAAGCGCGTGTCGGTCTGCTGACGCACCGCCTGAAGAACCCCAAGGACAAGCCGCCGATGGTGGCCTTCTATTCCGCGCTGAGCGGAGAGGGCGGGCTGGAGGCGGACCGGCCGCAGCTGGCGCTGCCGGCGGTCCAGGTCGACGAGGTGCTGCGTGCGCACGGTCTGGCGCGGGGCAGCTACCTCGTGATGGCGCCCGGCGCCGAGTACGGGCCGGCCAAGCGCTGGCCGCACTTCGGCGCACTCGCGGCGCGGCTGGATCGTCCGGTGCTCTTGCTCGGATCGGCCAAGGAGTCCGAGCTGTGCGAGGCCATCGCGGCGCAGGCGCCCGAGCGCTGCCGCAACCTGGCCGGCAAGACGTCGCTGCTGGAAGCTTTCGCGCTCATTGCCGGTGCCGGCCATGTCGTGAGCAACGACTCGGGGCTGATGCATGTGGCCGCCGCCTTCGGCGTGCCCCAGGTGGCGCTGTTCGGCTCCTCCAGTCCCCTGCATACGCCGCCGCTGAATGCGCTGGCGCAGGTGGTGTGGTTGAAGCAGGATCCCGATTACGTGCCGCCGCTGGATTGCTCGCCTTGTTTCCAGCGGGAGTGCCCGCTGGGGCATTTCAGGTGCCTGAACGACGTTTCGGCGCAGCGGGTGCGGGCGATGGTGTGAGGGTCTGTTGGGGTGCCCTGCGGGCAACCCAACCTACCCACGCCTTCGTAGGTTGGGTTCGCGCAGCGACCCCAACAACCTTCCGTAGGTCGGGGTGAGCGCGCGCAAGCGCCGAACCCCGACGATCACGCCTCCATCACTTCCATCAACCGTCCCAGGCTTGTCGAAGCTTCCCCGTTCCACACCAGGTGCGTGCGGTTCTTCCGCACCTTCGCCGGCAGTTCATGCTGGCGCACGTCCTTCGAAGCCTGCAGCGTCGCCAGCAGCGAGCGCGGCACGATGGCGAAGCCGGTGCCTGCGGCCACGCACGCGATCATCGCTTGGTAGGACGCGAACTCCAGCGTCCGCCCCGGCTGCACGGCCGAAGCGCCCAGCCAGCTTTCGATGCACTTGCGGTACGAGCAGCCGTTGGCGAAGGCAATGAGCGTGCGGCCGGACAGGTCCGAAGCCCGCCGCACCGTGGCGATGTCCTTCGGCGTGATCAGCACCAGTTCCTCGTCGAAGACCTTGCGGCTTTGCAGGGTACCGGGCGTGAAGGGTTCGGACACGAAAGCCGCCTCGACCTCGAAGTTCGCCACCCGCTGCAGCAAGGCGCCGGTCGTGCCCGTGACGAGTTCAACGATGACGCCCGGGTGCTCGCGGTGGAAGCGCGAGAGGATGGGGGCCAGGCGGCTGCCGGCCGTGCTCTCCAGCGACCCGATGCGCAGCACGCCGACGGCGTGACCGCTCTTGACTTCGCTTTCCGCCTCGTCGGCGAGCCGAAACAGCCGCTGCGCGTAGGACAGCAGCAGCTCGCCTTCGGGCGAGAGCACCAGGCCGCGGCCCTGCTTGCGAAAGAGCGTGCGGCCCAGGCGCTCCTCCAGCTGTTTGATCCGCGTGGTCACGTTGGACTGCACGCGGTGCAGCTTGCGCGCCGCGCGGATCACGCCGCCTTCCTCCACCACGGTGCGGAAGATGTCCAGGCTCTCGAGGTCGATGCTTCTCATGCCGAGAACGGTGCTCCAGAATTATTCATTTGTGCCCGCGTCGGATTCTGGTTGAAATCGCGGCGATGGAAAAGACACGGGGCCTCACCGCAATCGTGGTGGCCGGGCTGCTCTCGCTGGCAGCGGCCATGGGCATCGGGCGATTCGCCTTCACGCCCGTGCTGCCGCTGATGCTGCGCGAGGGGCAGCTCGATCTGTCGCTGGCGGGCTGGGTCGCGGCGGCGAACTACACGGGCTACCTTGTCGGCGCGCTCACGGCTGCCCACTTGCCGCTGGGCGCGCGAATGCTGGCGCTGGTCGCGCTGGCGGGTACGGCCGTGCTCACGGCCGCAATGGCGCTGGATGCGGCGCCGTTGTGGCTTCTGCTTCGTTTCGCTGCGGGCGTGGCGTCCGCCTGGGTCTTCGTTGCGACCAGCGTCTGGTGCCTCGGTGCGTTGGCGCGCATCCGGCGCGCTGATGTTGCGGGCTGGGTCTATGCAGGCGTGGGCGCGGGGATCGCGCTGACCGGCACGTACTGCCTGGCCGGCGGATCCGCGGGGCTCGCTGCCGCTGCGCTGTGGGTGCATCTGGGTGTCCTGGCGGCCCTGCTGATGCTGCCGGTTGCCTGGGTTCTCCAAGGCATGCCGTCGTCGCCTGCCGCCGCGAATGCAGCAACGAGGGGCGCCGCGCCGATGGACCGCGAAACGCGCGGCCTCGTGATTTGCTATGGCGTCATGGGCTTCGGCTACATCCTGCCGGCCACCTTCCTGCCCGCCATGGCGCGCAGCGTGGTGGACGACCCTCGCCTGTTCGGCCTGGCGTGGCCGGTGTTCGGCGTGACGGCGGCGCTGTCCACCGTGGCGGCCGGTTGGTTGATGCGGCATGCAACCCGCCTGCAGCTCTGGGCCGGCAGCCAGCTCCTGATGGGCGTCGGCGTGCTGCTGCCCGCGCTGTGGGTGAACGGCGCGACGATCGCCGCCTCTGCGCTGCTCGTGGGCGGCACCTTCATGGTCATCACGCTGGCCGGCGTGCAGGAAATGCGCGCCAGGGCGCCCGAACACGCGGCGCGCCTGGTGGGGCGCATCACCGCCGCCTTCGCACTGGGCCAGATTGCCGGGCCCGTGACGTCGGCGCTCCTGCTGCACTTGCCTTCGCTCGGGGAACGCGGCCTCGCGCTGGCGTTGCTCCTCGGTGCCGCAGCGTTGTTGCTCACCGGCTGCTGGCTGGTGCGCCTGGCCTTCACCTCCCTCAACCGGAAGACTGCCCATGCCTGAGATTTCTCCCCTGCCACAAGGTCATTCCCACGATGCGCGCGAACGCCTGCCCATGCCGCCCGACGATGCGCTCACGCCCGCGCAGCGCGAAGCCGCGCAAGCCTTGATCAACGGGCCGCGCAAAGGCGTGTACGGGCCTTTCCTCCCGCTCCTGCGCAGCCCGCAGTTGCTCGATCGCGTGGCGAAGCTCGGCGAGTACCTGCGTTTCGAGAGCGTCCTCGATGCGCGCGTGCGCGAACTCGTCACCTGCGCCGTCGCGCGCCACCAGACCAACCAGTTCGAGTGGACGATGCATGCACCGCTGGCGGTGAAGGCCGGCGTGGCGGAAGCGGCGATCGAGGCGTTGCGCGTGGGTGCCCGGCCGCGGCAACTGCGAGAAGACGAGGAGCTCGCCCTGGACTTCACGCGCGAGCTCCTGGCGACGCATGGCGTGAGCGATGCGACCTATGCCGCTGCGCTGGCGGTATTCGGTGAGCAGGGTGTGGTTGAACTCTCCACCCTCATCGGCTACTTCGCGATGGTGAATTGGGTGATGAACGTGGCGAGGACGCCGGCGCTGGCGTCCGCGAAGGGTCCGGGGCTGGACGCCTTTCCTGCGTGAGGCGCTGCGACGCGCGGCCACGCACGCCGCGCGAGGTGCAACTACTCGTTGGGGGTGACGGTCGCGTGGTGACAACGCCACCAACAAAGGCTTACAAAGTTTGCTAGCAAAGGGGAATGTTTTAGGAAATATTGCGTGTTCGGTCTGAGGGCTCATCGGTAAAAACCGAGAGGGGGAGGAATGGGGATTCCGGCATCGGGAGGGGCAACCCTGCCTACGGCGTGCGCGCAGCCGTCTCTGCGCCCCGTGTTCCGTGCGCGCCAGTGGTGCTCACCAGGAGCACGCCCCGTTCTTCGAGTCCGCAGCGCGGCTTCTCGTCGCCGACCTTCATCCTCTGATCTGAGGGCGGGTGCACGGCACCCACCTTGTCACCGCCATCCCTCGGGGTTATCAAGAGACGCGACTCTTCGTCGCCAGGTCCTCGATACCAGCGCGGGGTGAGTGAGCGAAATGACAAGCGAATCGCGGCCCGGCCGAATGTCCGCAGTTCTCGCTGCGGTGCGACGCGGACAGCCACGACTGCGCACACGATGGTTGCTCCTGGCGTGCTGGTGCCTTCTGCTCATCTCGTGCGGCGATGCGTCAAGCGGCGACCGCGCGCAGAAGCGCGCTCTCGCCCTCTGGGAGCAGCGCTGCAAGTTGGCGGGTGAATTCATTCGCCGAACCGTAGAAGGCGTCGACGGCATCTACCTGCTGAAGCTGCGACCCGATTCCACCAACTACGACGACCAGTTCAGGCTGGACGACCCTTATGGGCGGGACTTAGCCGGCAATGGGTATATCCAAAGCTTCCTGCGAGGCAGCTTTCAGACCGAAAGCAAGGACATGCCGGAAGGTGCCCCGCCTCGGCTCGGTTATCTGTACGTGGATGTCCAGGACGCGCGGGACGGGCGGCGGTACCGGTACACCGGGCGCGTGGAAGAACCTTGGCAGACCAACAAGTCTTACTTGCGCGGCCACATGCGCTTTGTGGTCGCCAACAGCGTCGCGCCGGGACCGCCGCCTCGTTATGGCGTCACGTACGACGACATCTCGACCCGCGAAGACCGCGAGCACT
>DATAGN010000220.1:0-7563 GCA_036263715.1 Ramlibacter sp. | reverse complement strand
CGCGCCAGCGTCGCCGGGTTGCAGCTGACGTAGACGATGCGCTTCGGTGGCGTCCAGCCGCCGGTGCGCAGCGCCGGGTCCTGGTGCAGGTCCGCCAGCGCCTTGGACAGGGCGAAAGCGCCCTCGCGCGGGGGATCCACCAGCCAGCGGTCGGCGCGGCCGTCGGCCACCAGCTGCTGCGGCGTGATCTCGAAGAGGTTGCGCGCCTGGAACCCCGTGGGCGCCAGCGGGGCGGCGCGGCCTTGCTGGTTGCGCGCCAGGTTCTCGCGCGAGCGCTTCACCAGCGCCTCGCTGCCTTCGATGCCCAGCACCTCGCCCGCGCGGGTGGCCAGCGGCAGCGTGAAGTTGCCCAGCCCGCAGAACCAGTCGATCACCCGCTCGCTGCCTTGCGGGTCCAGCAGGCGCACGGCCCGGTCCACCAGCACGCGGTTGATGTGCGGGTTGACCTGCGTGAAGTCCGTTGGCTTGAAAGGCATCGTGATGCCGAACTCCGGCAGCGTGTACGCGAGCTCCGGGCCCTCCTCGTCGAGCAGGTGCACGGTGTCCGGGCCCTTGGGCTGCAGCCACCACTGCACGCCCGCGGCCGCATGCTCGCGCGCGAAAGCGCGCAGCTTGGCCAGGTCGCCGGGCGACAGGGCCTCCAGGTGGCGCAGCACCAGCGCGGTGACGCCTTCACCGCAGGCCAGCTCGATCTGCGGGCAGGTCTCGATGGCGTCCATGGACCCGATCAGCGCCCGCAGCGGCAGCAGCAGGTCGCTCACGTGCTTCGGCACCACGTGGCACTCGCGGATGTCGGCCACGTAGCGGCTCTTACGCTCGTGGAAGCCCACCAGCACCGCGCCTTTCTTGCGCACGTGCCGCACCGAGAAACGGGCGCGCCAGCGGTAGCCCCAGGCCGGCCCCTCGATCGCCGGCAGCATCGTGCCCGCACGCACCTTGCCCAGGTGCCAGAGGTTGTCCTCCAGCACGCGCTGCTTGATGGCGACCTGCGCGCCCACGTGCAGGTGCTGCATCTTGCAGCCGCCGCAGGCGCCCTCGTGCAGGCCGAAGTGCGGGCAGCGGCCGCGCACGCGCTGCGAGGATTCGCGGTGCACCGCCACCAGCGACGCCGCTTCCCAGTTGTTCTTCTTGCGGTGGACGTTGGCGGTGACCAGCTCGCCCGGCAGCGCGCCGTCGATGAAGACGACCTTGCCGTCCGGGCGCCGCGCGACGCCCTGCGCCTCGATGTCCAGCGATTCGATCTGCAGCCAGCCCTGCGGGTGCGGGACGGGCAACTCCTTGTCAGTCATGGCCCGATTATCGTAGGCCGGGGTGACGCAGGAACCCCGGTGATGGGCGGCTCAGACGTCTACACCCACGCGGCCAGGTATTCCCGCCAGTGCTCCTCGGTCTGCGCCAGCTCCCCCAGCGCCTGCTTCACCAGCGCCACCTCCTGGTCGTACTCCGCGTCGTTGAAGCCGCAGCGCATCTTCTGGAAGCGGCAGTACAGCAGGTAGGTGTTCATCACGTCCGTCTCGCAGTAGCGGCGGATGTCCTCCAGCTTGCCTTCCAGGAAGGCGCTGTACACCTGCGAGCCGTCCATGCCCAGCTTGCCCGGGAAGCCGCACAGCTTGGCCATCGCATCCAGCGGCGCACTGGCGCGCGGCTGGTACATGGCCAGCAGGTCCATCAGGTCCAGGTGGCGCATGTGGTAGCGGCTGATGTAGTTGTTCCACTTGAACTCGCGGTCGTCCGGCGCCCCGCCCTCGCCCATGCACCAGTAACGGTCGGCGGTGACGCCGTGGCGCAGCCCGCGGTAATGCAGCACCGGCAGGTCGAAGCCGCCGCCGTTCCAGCTCACCAGCTGCGGCGTGTGCTTGTCCAGCGCGTTGAAGAAGTTCTGCACCACCTTGCCTTCGCTCGCGTTGTCGCGATCCACGAACGAATGCACGCGGATGCCCTCCGCGTTGCGGAACACGCAGCTGATGACGAGGATGCGTTGCAGGTGCAGCGGCATGAAGTCGCTCTGGCCCTTTTCCTTGCGCTCCTCCAGCCACTGGCCGTAGACCTCGGCATCGGTGGCGTCCCTCGGCGCATTGCGCAGCAGGCGCAGCCCCTGCACGTCGGGGATGGATTCGATGTCGAAGACGAGAACGGGCCAGGGCATGGCGCGACTTTATCAGTCGCACCACGCCCTGGCCCTGCCTAGAAGAGCGCGTTGCGGTCCACCCCGCTGCGCGCCATCTGCCGCTTCAGCTTCGAGATCGCCTCGTTCTGGATCTGCCGCACGCGCTCGCGCGTGAGGCCCAGGCGGTCGCTCAGCACCTCCAGCGTCTCCGGCTCCCGATGGTGCAGGCCGAAGCGGCCTTCCAGCACTTCCTTCTCGCGGCTGGTGAGCGTCTCGATCCAGCCGGCCAGCAGCCGCTCGACCTCGTGGCTGTGGGTCACGCCGGTCGGATCCACCGCCAGGTCGTCCACCAGGAAATCGCCGAGCGTGTGCTCGTCGTCCGAGCGATCCACCGCGGCGTCGAGCGACCTGGGCGCCTCCGCCATGGCGAGCAGCTGCGCGACCTCCTGCACGTCGCGGCCCAGCAGCGCCGCGACGTCCTCGACGCGGACGCCGTCGCCGCCGCCATCGCCGTTGCGCGACGCCGCGAAGGCCGGATCGTTCTCCAGCGTGCGCCGCGCGCGCAGCACCTGCTGCAGCTCGCGCACCACGTGCACCGGCAGCCGGATCACGCGCCCCTGGTTCATCACGGCGCGCTCCACGGCCTGCCGGATCCACCAGGTCGCATAGGTCGAGAAGCGGAAGCCGCGCTCCGGCTCGAACTTGTCGATGGCGTGCATCAGCCCGAGGTTGCCTTCCTCGATCAGGTCGGCCAGCGGCACGCCGCGCCCGAGATAGCCCTTGGCGATGCTCACCACCAGGCGCAGGTTGTGTTCGATCATCGACTGGCGCGCGGCGAAGTCACCGGCGCGTGCGCGCACGGCGGTGGCGTATTCCTCTTCGGCGGTGAACAGCGTGGTGCGGCGCACGTCGCGCAGGTACAGCGTGAGCGTGTCGGTGCTCTCGCCCGACAGATCGCCGGCCGCCTCGCGCTGGGGCAGCTCGGTGACAACTTCGGGTTCGACGGCGGGCGGCTCATCCATGGGAGCATCGTCCGCATCGTGGCGGGCGCCTGCAGGCGTCGGCGAACCGGGCCCGTTGCGCCGCTTCATGGCTACCTCGGTGGCAGGTACCGCGTGGGATCGACCGGCTTGCCGAGCCGGCGGATTTCGAAGTGCAGCTTCACGCGGTCGGAGTCGGTGGAACCCATTTCCGCGATCTTCTGCCCCTTGCGCACGGTCTGGTCTTCCTTCACCAGCAGCGACTGGTTGTGGGCGTAGGCCGTGAGGTAGGTGTTGTTGTGCTTCAGGATGATCAGGTTGCCGTAGCCACGCAGGCCAGCGCCCGCATAGACCACGCGACCATCGGCAGCGGCAACCACCGGATCGCCCGCGCGGCCGCCGATGTCGATGCCCTTGTTCTTCTGCTCGTCGAAGCCCGCCAGCACGGTGGCGCCGCCGGCGGTGGGCCAGCCCCAGCCGACTTCCTCGTCGGCCGACGATGCCGCAGCCGGCGCGGGTGCGGCGGCCGTGGCGGGCGCGCGGGATGCGCTTGCCGCCGCCGATGCTGCCGGCACCGGGGGCGCAGCGGAGGCTGGCGGCACCGCAGGCGCAGCGGCAGTGGCAGTGGCCGTGGGCGGCGCGACGCGCAGCACCTGCCCCACCTCGAGCCGGTTGGGGTCGTCCAGGTTGTTCCAGCGCGCGATGTCGCGCCAGTTCTGGCCGTTTTCCAGCGCGATGCGGATCAGCGTTTCACCGCGCTGCACGGTGTGGAACCCGGGCTTGCCCGCGTTCTCGGCGCCCGGCATCGATGCCACGGCGGGCGCGGGCGTGCGCGCCGCTTCCGGCGCCACCACCGCCGGACGCGCGCTCCCGCGGTCTTCCACCGGCGCGGGCGTGCGGCGCGGCGAGGCGCAGCCGGCCAGCAGCGCGCCGGCCAGCACACCCACCATGCAATTCAACGCGCGCTTGCGCCACATGTTCTCGGTCGTCCTCATGCAATGCCTGATTTTAGGGGGACAAAGTGGACGCTCTCAAGGATTGTCTGCCTCGACACGCCGCCGTTTTTCTCGACGATGACCAGCGCCTGCTGGCCGTTGCCCATCACCATCGGCGCGACGATGCGTCCGCCCTCGGCGAGCTGATCGGTCCAGGCGGCAGGCACGGCGTCGCCACCGGCCGCCGCGATGATGCCTGCATACGGCGCGCCCTGCGGAAACCCGGCCATGCCGTCGCCGAAGATCAGGTGCACGTTGGCCAGACGAAAGGCGCGCAGGTTCTCGCGCGCCCGTTCGTGAAGGCCTCGCAGCCGCTCGATGCTGTACACCTCGCTGCACACTTGGGCGAGCACCGCCGCCTGGTAGCCGCAGCCGGTGCCGATTTCCAGCACGCGCCCGAGCCGTCCGTCGGTGTTGGTGCGCCCGGCCAGCAGCAGCTCGATCATCCGTGCCACCACGTTCGGCTTGGAGATCGTCTGCCCCAGGCCGATCGGCAGGCTGGTGTCCTCGTAGGCCTGGTTGACAAGCGCGCTGTCGACGAAGCGATGGCGCTCCACGGTGTTCATCGCCCGCAGCACGCGGGCGTCCGCTATGCCCTGCCCGGCGAGCTTGTGCACCATGCGCGCGCGCACCGCCTGGGAATCCAGGCCCAGGCCGGTGGGCGCGAGCTGCGCCGCTGGTCGCGGCGCAGCCGCCGCGCGCTTCGCGGGCGCCGGTGCGGCGCTGCCGGGAAGGCGCGCGGGAAAGCCGGGGCGGCGCGTCATGCCGCCGGTCCTTCGTGCGGCAATTTCGCCGCGGCCTGCGCCCAGTAGGGCAGCGCGTCGTGGTCCGTCAGGTCCACGTGCAGCGGCGTGATGGTGGGATGCCCCTGCAGCGCCGCGTGGAAGTCGGTGCCTTCCGCGTCGTCCTTCACCGGGCCGGCGGCACCGATCCAGTACATGGTCTGCCCATGCGGGCTCGTCTGCGCGATCACCTTCTCGGCCGCGTGGCGGCGCCCCAATCGGCACACCTTGAAGGGCTTGAGCTCCTCGTAAGGCCGGTTCGGGATGTTCACGTTCAGCAGCCAGTGCGCGCCATCGGTGCGGTGGTGCTCCGACAGGAAACGCACCAGCTCGCGCGCCTTGCGCGCGGCGGCGTCGAGATGGGCCCAGCCCTTCTCCGCCTGCGAGAACGCGATCGCCGGCACGCCGAAGAGATAACCCTCCATCGCTGCACCGACGGTGCCCGAATAGATGGTGTCGTCGCCCATGTTGGCGCCGTTGTTGATGCCGCTGACCACGAGGTCGGGCCGGTAACCGAGCAGGCCGGTCAGCGCGATGTGCACGCAGTCGGCCGGCGTGCCGTTCACGTAGCGGAAGCCGTTGGCCGCCTCGTTGACGTACAGCGGCGCGTGCAGCGTGAGCGCGTTCGACTTGGCGCTGTTGTTGTGCTCCGGCGCGACGACTTCCACGTCGCCCAGGTCGCGGATCGCCTCGTACAGCGCCACGATGCCGCTCGCCTGGTAGCCGTCGTCGTTGGACAGCAGGATCTTCATCGCCCGATTGTAGGCGGCGGTCGCCGCAGGGACATCGCGGCGCGCGCGGGGCTGCCTATGATCGCGCCATCACGAACAAGGAGCGGCGCCATGCATGCCTGGCTTTGCGAGAACCCCGTCGGCGTCGAGGCGCTGCAATGGAAGGAACTGCCCACGCCGCAGCCGGGTGCGGGCGAGGTGCTGGTGGAGATCAAGGCGGCAAGCCTGAACTTCCCCGACCTGCTGATCGTGCAGAACAAGTACCAGCACAAGCCCAAGCTGCCCTTCGTGCCCGGCTCGGAATACGCGGGCGTGGTCGCTGCCGTGGGCGAAGGCGTGACGCACCTGAAGGTGGGCCAGCCGGTCGCGTGCCTCTCGGGCACCGGCGGCTTCGGCACGCACACCATCGCACCCGCGTCGCTGTGCATGCCGCTGCCGCCCGGCTTTCCCTTTGTCGATGCCGCGGCCTTCATCATGATCTACGCGACCTCGCACCATGCGCTGGTCGACCGGGCGCAGCTGAAGGCCGCCGAGACGGTGCTGGTGCTCGGCGCCGCCGGCGGCGTCGGCACGTCGGCGATCCAGATCGCCAAGGCCATGGGTGCGCGCGTGATCGCCGCTGCATCGACCGACGAGAAGTGCGCGCTGTGCCGCTCGATCGGGGCCGACGCCACCATCAACTACAGCACGCATCCGGTGCCCACCGCCTTTCGCGAGCAGGTGAAGGAGCTCACCGGCGGCAAGGGCCCGGACGTGATCTACGACCCGGTGGGCGGCGACTTCGCCGAGCCCGCGTTCCGCTCGATCGCCTGGCGCGGGCGTTACCTGGTGGTGGGCTTCGCCGCCGGTCCCATCCCGAGCCTGCCGCTGAACCTGCCGCTGCTCAAGGGGGCGTCGCTCGTGGGCGTCTTCTGGGGCGACTATTCGCGCCGGGAACCCAAGGCCAACGCCGCGATGATGGGCGAGCTGGCGCAGTGGTACGCGCAAGGCAAGGTCAAGCCGGTGATCGACCGCACGATGCCGATGTCCGAGCTGCCGGCTGCGTACGCGCACATGGGTTCGCGCGCGGTGAAGGGCAAGCTGGTCCTGGTGAACCCCTGATGCCGCGCTCGGCCGGGCTATAATCTCGGGCTCGCGGTGGCTGTAGCTCAGTTGGTAGAGTCCAGGATTGTGATTCCTGTTGTCGTGGGTTCGAGTCCCATCAGCCACCCCAGATTTCCTGCCATGCGCGAGTGGCGATGAAGAAGGCCCCCAGGGGCCTTTTCTTTTTCCGGCTTCAGGGCGAAGCCAGCGGCGAAGGATCGCTGCTCTGGAGGTCGCGCGCGCGCACCGTGAACAGCACGCCGTCGCCGGAGATGAAGTCGCCTACGACGCGCAGCAGCGGCTCCCCATTGCCGCCCTTGACGATCAACCAGCGCCTGACCAGCGACGCGGGCACGGCGGCCTGTGCGCGCGTGAGCCGCACCGCGCCGCCGTCCTTGTCGACGCCGGCGACGACCACGTCGGACGCCTGCCAGTCGTTGTCCTTCGCGAGCTGGGCGGCGAGTTTGCGGGAAGGGATGCGGTCGCCCATGGTCTCCGGATTCTAAGGACGGAACAGGCCGCCGGGTGCTCGACCGCACGCACCCCGCTCCAGCCGGCCGGCGATACCCCCCGTTGCACTGTGCCGGAGCCCGCGCGACACATCCAGTGATAATCGCAACCTTTGTGCACGGATCAGCCGGACGCCTCGGGCCGGCGTTTTCACGGGAGTTTTCTTGGCGGTACGGGTGCTTCTGGTGGAGGACGCAGCGGGAGCACGGGATGCCTTGCAGGACCTGCTCGCCAGTGCAGAGCGTTTCGAGCTGGTTGCCGTGGCCGGCGGGGAAGGGGAAGCCAAGATCTGGCTGGAGGACCACCCGGGGGCGTGGGACCTGGCCGTGGTCGACCTGGTGCTGGCCGACGGCAGCGGCTTCGGCGTGCTGGAGA
>DATAGN010000219.1:0-5817 GCA_036263715.1 Ramlibacter sp. | reverse complement strand
TCCAGCGCGTTGTGGTGCGTGACGAAAGGCTTGGCGTTGGCCCCGCCCGGGATCGGGTGGAGCATGGGCGTCTCCACTTCCAGGAAGCCGTTGGCGACCATGTACTCGCGAATGCCCGACATGGCCTTGCTGCGCGCGACGAAGCGCCTGCGGGCGTCCTCGTCGGTCATCAGGTCCACGTAGCGCTGGCGGTACTTCATCTCCTGGTCCTGCATGCCGTGGAACTTGTCCGGCATCGGGCGCAGGCTCTTGGTCAGCAGGCGGATGGAGGTCGCGTGCAGCGACAGTTCGCCCGTGCGCGTCTTGAACAGCTTGCCCTCGGCGCCCACGATGTCACCCAGGTCCCAGTGCTTGAAGGCGGCGTAGGTTTCTTCGCCCACCGCGTCGCGTGTCACATAGATCTGGATGCGGCCGCTGCCGTCCTGCAGCGTGGCAAAGCTGGCCTTGCCCATCACGCGCTTGAGCATCATGCGGCCGGCCACGCCGGCGGTGATCCCGGCGCCCTCCAGTTCCTCCGCCGCTTTCTCCCCGTGCGCGGCATGCAGCGCCGCTGCCGCGTCCTTCGGCTTGAAGTCGTTGGGAAAGGCGACGCCGGCGCCCGTCTTTTGCGCTTCGCGCAGGGCCTTCAGCTTCTCGCGGCGCTCCGCGATCAGCTGGTTCTCGTCGTGGGCTGGGGTGGTCGGGTCGGACATCGGTGCCGGGCGCGGGCGCGCCGGGTAGGGGCGAAGCCCTCCATTGTAGGTTTCGCGACGTAGGCCGGCCTGCGGCACCCATAATCCCCCGCCATGTTCCTGAAGGCCGGCGCCCTCGCCCTCGCACTGCTTCTCGCCAGCCGCTTGCTGGGGCTCGTGCGCGAATCGGTGCAGGCCGCCGCCTTCGGCGCATCGGGCCTCGCCGACATCGTGGTGCTGATGCTCACCCTGCCGGACTGGCTGGCCGGACTCGTGGCCAGCGGCGCGCTTGCCTACGTGCTGCTGCCGGCGTGGGCGCACGAGGACGCCGGCCGCATCGCGGCCACGCAGCGCCGGGTGGGGCGGATCCTGCTGGTGACCGGTGGTGTGCTCGGCCTGCTGCTCGTGCTGCTGCATGGGCCCGCGGTCGAATGGCTGGCCGGCGGCCTGCCGGCGCAGTTGCGGCCGCAGGCCGGCGTCGCCTTGTTCTGGAGCGCCGTGGCGCTGCCCCTGGCCCTGCTCGCGGCGCTGGGCGTCACCCGCCTGCAGCACGAGCGCGATTTGATCGGCATGTACGGGGCCAACCTCGTGGTCAACGTCTTGCTGATCGCCGCCCTCGGCGCGGCGGCGTTCGCCGCGCCCGGGCCTGCGCTGGCCTGGGTGGGCGCGGGCCTGCTGCTGGCGATGCTCGCCCGGCTGCTGTGGCTGCTGCATCGGCAACGGCCGTTTCGCCGCGCACCGGGCCTCGCCGACACCGACACCTTGCCGCCGGCGGCGCTGTGGTGGTGGGCCGCCGCAGCCGCCGGCCTGCCGCTGGCGCTGCCCTTCGTGGCACGCTCGCTCGCGTCGCAGGACGGACCCGGCGCGCTGGCCGTCTTCAACTACGCGTGGAAGCTGGTGGAGCTGCCGCTGGTGCTGGCGCTGCAGCTGGTCGGCACGCTCGCGCTCGGCCCGATCTCACAGGCGCTGCGCTCCGCCGACGGCGACCGCGCCGCGACCGACACGCTGCGCCGCGGCTTCGCGCTGGCCTGGACGCTCGCCTGCGCCGCCGTCGCCGGCCTGCTGCTCGCCTCGCCCGCTGTCGCGCAACTTCTCTTCGGCTGGGGCCGCATGCAGCCGGAGGCGCTGGAGCAGGTGGCGCGCTGGGGCCGCATCGGCAGCTGGAGCCTGCTGCCGCAGGCGCTGGTGACCATCGCGGTGGCGGTGCTGGCGGCCCGCGAGCGCATGCGCGTGGCCGTCATCGCCTATGGCGTCGCGTTGCTGGTGCTGCTGATCGCGCCGGCGCGCGACGGGGCGGCGCTCATGGTGTGGCTGGACGTGCTGTGGGTGGCGATCGCGCTGGCGGTGTTGCGCGCGCTGGGCCCGGCGCTCAAGTCGTGGCTGCCCTGGCGCGCGCTGGCAGCGCCGGGCGTGCTGCTGCTGATGCTGCAGGCGCTCGTGTCGGTGGCGGGCGTGCCCGCCAGCCACGCGCTGCAGTGGTTGGCAGCGGCGGCCGCGGCGGCGGCGATGGTTGGCGCGGGCTGGCTCGCCAGCGGCGACCTGCGGTCCGCGCTGCGGCGATAGTTCGGCAACGCCGTCCCCTGGACGGCGCTGCGGCGATAATCGCCGCGGGCATGCTCGAACTGATTCAGATCACCAATGATCCGGCGTTCGCCCAGCGCTGCGATGCGTTGGGCGGCTTCCGCGTGTTCGTCGACCTCGAGCGCATGGGCAAGGCCGAGCGCCAGGCCGGCCTGAACACCTTCATCAGCGAACACGACCTGGAGGACGTCGCCCGCATCCGCGCGGTGCTGCGCCGCTCGCCCCTGATGGTGCGCGTGAACCCCCTGCACGAAGGTACGCCGGCGGAGGTCGACGCGGTGCTGGCCCGCGGCGCCGACAGCATCATGCTGCCGATGTTCTCCGGAGCGCGCGAGCTGCGCGCGTTCTGCGGCATCGTCGCGGGACGCGTCCCCGTCGTTGCGCTGCTGGAGACGGCCGACGCCCTGGCCAGCCTCGACTCGTGGGCGGGCACTCCCGAGCTCGGCGAGATCTACGTGGGCCTGAACGACCTGCACCTGTCGCTGGGTTGCCGCTTCATGTTCGAGCCGCTGGCCGATGGCAGCGTCGAGCGGGTGGCGCGCGTCGCGCGCTCGCACGGCCTGGCCTTCGGCTTCGGCGGCATCGCGCGTCTCGACGAGGGCCTGCTGCCCGGGCGCGACGTGCTGGCCGAACACCTGCGGCTCGGCTCGGGTGCCGTGATCCTCTCGCGCACCTTCCACCGCGAGGTGGTGATGGATTTCGAGCACGAAATCGCCAGGTTGCGCGCGCTGGAAAGCGAACTGGCCGCGCGCAGCCCGCGCCAGGTGGAAGAAGACGCCGCGCGCATCGCCCTGCGCATCCGGGAGATCGCGCAGGCCTCGCCCAGCCCGCGATGAAGCGACTGATGGACGTCGTGCTGTCCGCGCTGGCGCTGCTGGTCCTGGGCCCGGTGCTGCTGGCCACCGCCGCGGCCGTCGCCCTGGACAGCGGCTTTCCCGTGCTGTTCCGGCAGCAGCGCATCGGCCGCGCCGGCGCCAGCTTCGGCATGTTCAAGTTCCGCAGCATGGTCAAGGACGCCGCGGCCATCGGGCCCTTCAACACTTCGGCCGACGATCCGCGCATCACGCGCGTGGGCCGCTTCATCCGCCGCACGAGCCTGGACGAACTGCCGCAGCTGCTGAACGTGCTGCGCGGGGACATGAGCCTGGTCGGGCCCCGGCCGGACGTGCCGGTGCAGCGATCGCTCTACACCGACGACGACTTCGCCCTGCGCTGCAGCGTGCGGCCCGGCATCACCGGCCTCGCGCAGGTGAAGCTGCGCTCCGAGGGCACGGAAGACCAGCGGCGCGCGCTGGACCTGCAGTACGTGCGCGAGCACGGCGTCTGGCTGGACCTGAAGATCATGGCGTGGACGGTGCTGCGCCTGACGGGCAGGGGGGCCAACTAGCCATGTGCGGCATCTTCGGCTACTGGGACCGCAGGCGCTCCGCCGTGGACGACGCACGCCTGGCCGCCATGGCCCAGGCCGTGCGGCACCGCGGTCCCGACGACGAAGGCATCCACCACGCCCGCGAGCGCGGCGTGGCCGTCGGCAACCGGCGCCTGTCGATCATCGACATCGCCGGAGGCCACCAGCCTTTCGTCTCCGACGACGGAAAGATTGCGCTGGTGCAGAACGGCGAGATCTTCAACCACGTCGAGCTTGCGCAGGAACTGCGCGCCCAGGGCGTGCAGCTGCGCACCCGCTCCGATACCGAAGTGCTGCTGCGCCTGTACGAGCGCGAGGGCCTCGCCTTCCTGCAGCGCCTGAACGGCATGTTCGCCATCGCGATCGACGACGCGCGGCAGGATGCGCTGCTGCTCGCGCGCGACCGCATCGGCGTCAAGCCGCTCTACGTGGCGCGGCAGGGTGAGCGTACGTTGTTCGCATCCGAGATCAAGTCGCTGCTGCCGGCGCTGGCGGGTGCGCCGACGCTGGACCGCGAAGCCATCCACCACTACCTGAGCTTCAACTACATCCCGGCACCCTGGACCATCTGGCAGGAAGTGCGGCACGTGATGCCCGGCTGCTGGATGAAGTTCACGCGTGCGGGGGTGGAGCAGGGCCGCTGGTGGAACCTGGCGGACCAGCGCGAACACGAGCAGGATTTCGCCAGCTGGTCCGACGAGTTCCTGGCCATCCTGGACGACGCCACCCGCATCCGCCTGCGCGCGGACGTGCCCTGGGGCGCCTTCCTCTCGGGCGGCGTCGACTCCAGCACCATCGTGGCGCTGATGGCCCGCCACGTGCAGCAGCCGGTGCGCACCTTCTGCATCGGCTTTGCCGATCCGCGCTTCGACGAGTCCGCGTTCGCGGCGCAGGCGGCGCAGCGTTTCGGCTGCGAGCACACCAGCGAAATCGCGGAGCTGAACATGCTGCAGCGCTGGCCGCACGTGCTGCACCACCTGGACCAGCCGCATGGCGACGCTTCCTTCATGCCGACGCTGCGCGTGAGCGAACTGGCGGCGAAGCACGTGAAGGTGGTGCTGACGGGCGACGGCGGCGACGAGCTGTTCGCGGGCTACGAGAAATACGAGGCGTACTTCGCACGTCCCGATGCGTTCACGACGGACGACGCGGATTTCCGGCGCAGCTACTTCGATTCCATCTCCCTCTTCGCACCACGTCAGAAGCAGGCGCTGTACCGGCCCGAGGTCGCCCGGCAGCTCGCGCCCATCGACAGCTTCGACGCCGCGGCCCGCCCGTGGTTCGAGGAGGCCGCGCACTTCGACCGCATCAACCAGGCGCTGTACCTGGACATGCAATTGCTGCTTTCGGGCAACAACCTGGTGAAGCCCGACCGCATGGGCATGGCCGTGTCCATCGAGGCGCGCACGCCCTTCCTGGACTGGCGGATGATGGAGTTCGCCTTCCGCTCCCCGGGGCGCACCAAGCTCGCGCCAGACGGCGACAAGAAGCACTGGTACAAGAAGGCGGTGGCGCCGCTGATCGGCGAGGACCTGGCCTACCGCAGGAAGCAGATGTTCACCGTGCCTGTCGGCGAGTGGTTCCGCAAGGACAGCCACGCCTGGCTGCGCAACGCGCTCGCGGCGAGTGCGCTGGTGCAGGAGCTGTTCCGGCCCGAGGAGGTCGAGCGCATGCTGGTGCAGCACCGCGATGGCACCGCCAACTACACCCGCGAGCTGCGCGCGCTTGCGGCGCTGGCCCTGTGGGACGCGCAGCGATGAAGGTGCTCTTCGTCAGCTACGGCGGCGGCCACGTCGAGATGTGCCTGCCCGTGATGCGCGAACTGCGGCGGCAAGCGCCCGGCTGTGACGCGCGCATCCTTGCGCTCACGACGGCGGCCGGCGTGGCACGGCGCGCCGGCGAACAGCCGCTGGGCTTTCACGACTTCTGCCGGGGTGCGATCGGCCAGCGGGCGCGTGCCTACGCAGAGCAATTGATCGGCGACCAGCAGCATCCGGATGTGTCGCGCGAAGAGTCGCTGGCCTACCTGGGCCTCAATTTTCTGGAGTGGGTGGACACGATCGGCGAGGACGCCGCCTGGCAGCGCTGGCACGCGCAGGGGCGGCAGGGCTTTCGGCCGCTGCGCCTGTTCGACCGTATCCTGCGCGAGCTGCGGCC
>DATAGN010000218.1:0-4238 GCA_036263715.1 Ramlibacter sp. | reverse complement strand
CTCGGGCATGCGCTGCGGCGGCGGCCTGCGGCTGGAGTACAGCAACCCGATGCACCTGGACGACGTGGCGATCGACTTCCCGGACATGCAGATCGTGATGGCGCACCCCAGCTTCCCCTGGCAGGACGAGGCGCTCTCGGTGGCCACGCACAAGCCGAACGTGTGGATCGATCTGTCCGGCTGGAGCCCCAAGTACTTCCCCAAGCAGCTGGTGCAGTACGCCAACACGCTGCTGAAGGACCGCATCCTGTTCGGCAGCGACTACCCGCTGATCACGCCCGAGCGCTGGATGAAGGACTTCCAGGAGGCCGGCTTCAAGCCCGAGGTGATGCCGGGCATCCTGAAGGGCAACGCCGTGAGGCTGCTGGGGTTCCAGTGAATGCGTTCTTTTCGGGGCTCGCCGACATCGAGGCCCTGGAGCGGACGCCCTACGAAGAGGCGATTCCTGCCCGCACCACGTACGGCCTGATCGCGAACGCAGCCAGGCAGCACGGCGCGCGCACTGCCTTCACCTGGCTGCCCTCGGGCGAGATCGCCACCGAGCCGCAGCGCATCACGTACGACGAGGTGCTGCGCAACATCCATCGCGCGGCCAACCTGTTCCGCCGGCTCGGCGTGGGTCCGCAGGACGCCGTCGCCATCTTGGCGCCGAACATCCCCGCGACGCATTACGCGCTGTGGGGCGCGCAGGTGGCGGGCCGCGCCTGCCCGATCAACTTCATGCTGCAGCCGGATCACGTCGCGGCCCTGCTGGAGGCGAGCGGTGCCAAGGTGGTCGTGGCGCTCGGCCCCCATCCGGAGCTGGATGTGTGGTCGGCGGTGCAGAAGGTGCCCGGCATCGCCTCGCGCACGGTGCTGACCATCGGTGACAGCTTCGAGGCTGCGCTGGCGCGCGAGCCGGACACGCTGGCGTTCGACCCGCAGCTGGCGCCGGACCGGATCGCCGCGCTGTTCCACACGGGTGGCACCACGGGCGCCCCCAAGCTCGTGCAGCACACGCACGGCAACGAGGCGCACACCAGCTGGTTCGCCCATCGCTTCTACGGTTTCGACGCGGACACGGTGGAGATCAACGGCTTCCCGCTGTTCCACGTCGCCGGTGCCTTCGTCTACGGGCTGGCGCTGCTGGCCATCGGCGCCACGCAGGTGCTGCCCACCGTGACCGGCATGCGCAACGCGGCTTTCCTGCGCGACTACTGGAAGTGGTGCGAGCGCGAGCGGGTGACCGCGCTCGCGTGCGTGCCGACGATCCTGGCCGGCCTGTGCAACCTGCCGGTCGACGCGGACATCTCGCGCGTGAAGGTCGCGTACACCGGCGGCTCGCCGCTGCCGGGCGAACTGGCGCAGCGCTTCGAGGCGACGCTGGGCATCGCGGTGCGCAACATCCTCGGCATGACCGAGTGCGCGGGCCTGGTGTCGATCGAACCCTTCCAGTCACCGCGCGTGCCGGGCTCGGTGGGGCTGCGCCTGCCGTACAGCGAAGTGAAGGTGGTGCCGTGGTCGGGGGCGCAGGTGCACCTCGACCGGCAGTGCGGCGTCGGCGAGACGGGCGTCGTGGTGCTGCGCGGCCCGAACGTGAGTCCCGGCTACACCGACCCGGCGCGCAATGCCGGGATGTTCAAGGACGGCTGGCTGGTTTCCGGCGATCTGGGACACATCGATGCGCAGGGCTTCCTGCACGTCACGGGGCGGGCCAAGGATGTGATCATCCGCGGCTCGCACAACATCGATCCGGGGCTGGTGGAAGACGCCTTCCTGGCGCATCCCGCCGTCGCGATGTGCGCGGTGGTGGCGGAACCGGACGCGCATTCGGGTGAAGTGCCGGCGGCGTTCGTCATGCTCAAGCCGGGCGCCCAGGCCGATGCGCAGGCGCTGCTGGCCGAGGTGGCGCCGCGTGTCTACGAACGCCCCGCGGTGCCCAAGCGCGTGGTGGTGCTGGATGCGCTGCCGCTCACCGCGGTGGGCAAGGTGTACAAGCCCGCGCTGCGGGTGCAGGCGACGCAGATGAAGCTGCAGGAAGTACTACAGGCCGCCGCGCCCAACGCGGAGGTGCGGGTCACGGCGCGGGAGAAGGGGGCCGGCTGCGTTGCCGAAGTCGAGGTGCGCGGCGATGCGGATGAAGCGCGGTTGCGCGAAGCGCTGGGGGCGATCGCGACCGAAGTGCATTTCTCCCTCTCCCCCTCGGGGAGAGGGCAGGGGTGAGGGCCGGGGAGCGCCCATACCCTCACCCCAACCCTCTCCCGCAAGCCGGAGAGGGAGAGGGAAAAGGTCAGGCAGGCGTCACCACCCCCCAAGCGCCAGCCACTCATCCACCTCCTGCAGCCGATCCGCCCCCCAGAACGGCTCGCCGTCCACCACCACGGTCGGTGAGCCGAACACGCCCTCCTTGATCGACAGGGCGACGGCATTGCGCAGCAGGGTCGCGGCTTCGTCGCTGGCGGCGCCTTCGATCACCGCGGGAGCGCTCAAGCCGGCCGGCAACGCGATCGCACCCACGGCTTCCGGCGTCGACAGGTCGCGCCCCTCGGCCCAGAACGCGTGGTACAGCGCGCGCGCCATCGGCGCCGCGAGCTGCGGGTAGTGCTGCTTGACCCAGTAGAACGCCCGCGGCGCCGGCAGCGGATTGCCCACGGACGCGTTGAGGTCGCGCCCGAGCCGCACGCCGTGCCGGCGCGCATGCCGCAGCACGTCGCGCCGCACGTAGTCGCCCTTGAGCGGCGTCTCCAGCAGCGGCTTCAGGCCCATCACCTTGAGCACCGCCACGCCCAGCAGCATGGGCCGCCAGTCCACCGAGCGGCCATGCCGCGCCGCCACTTCATCGATCCGCAGGCTCGCGAAGTAGCCGTAGGGCGAGATGAAGTCGAAATGGAAGGCAAGGGGCGCGGCCATGCCCTACAGCTTAGCGGTCCTGCTCGTCCGTGCGTATCCTCCGACAGGCCAATGCGCTGGCCGCGCACCTGCGCGGCTGCAACTCCCGCCGCCGGCGCCGCTCCAACCACCATGGAACAGCTGGATGCCAGTGGAGGGAGGGCGCCATCCTGATGCTCGACTACTTCGTCGGCGTCGACGGGGGCGGCAGCGGCACGCGTGCCCTGGTCCACCGCCGGGATGGCGCGCGGGTTGGCATGGGCCGAGCCGGCCCTTCCGCACTGCAGCAAGGCATTCCGCAGGCCTGGGACAACGTCCTGGCCGCGCTGCGCCAAGCCTTCCAGGAGGCGGGCATCGCGGTGCCGGCCTGGAGTCGCTGCTCCCTGGTTGCCGGGCTGTCCGGCGTCAGCCATGAACCCTGGCGCGAGGAATTCCTCGCCGCCGACCCTGGCTTCGGCCGCCTCGATGCCGAAACGGATGGCTTCGCCCTGCTCGTCGGTGCGCACGGCGGCAAGCCGGGGGCCATCCTCATTGCCGGCACCGGCAGCATCGCCGAAGCCCTCCACGCGGACGGCTCGCGCGCTACAGTCGGCGGATGGGGTTTCGGCGTGGACGATGAAGGCAGTGGCGGCTGGCTCGGGCTGCAGGCGGTGCGGCATGGCCTGGCCGCCTTCGACGGCCGCGCCAACCTGTCGCCGCTGGCCCGGCGCGTCATCATGCACTGCGGCGACGAGCGCGAAGCGCTGCAAGCCTGGTGCGCCGGCGCGGGCCAGTTCGAATTCGCCCAGCTCGCGCGCGCCGTGTTCGAGTGCGAGGACAGCGACCCCGTGGCCGCCCGCCTGCTGGAGCAGGCCACCCACGCCCTGGAAGAACTCGCGCTCGCGATCGACCCGCGCGGCCGCCTGCCGCTGGCCGTGAGCGGCAGCATCGGCGAGCGGCTCGCGCCGCGCATGCGCCCCTACGTGCGAACGCGCGTCGTCCCCGCGCAAGCCGGCGCCGCCGAAGGCGCGCTGGTGCTGGCGCAACGCCTGGCCAGGCAAGAGAGGGAAGCCGCGTTGTGACGCGCACCCTGCAGGGCCGCATCGTCACGCCCGCCGGCATCGTCGAAGGCGTCCTGCGCATTGCCGGCGATGGTCGCATTGCTTCCATCGACGGGGTCCCGGTCGCGGCCGACGCCGCGCGCGACGGCAAGGGCCCGCTGCTGCTGCCCGGCTTCATCGACCTGCACGTGCACGGGGGCGCCGGCCGCGACATCATGGAAGGCGGCGACGCTGGCCTGCAGGTGGCGCGCAAGCACGCCGAACACGGCACCACGGCGCTGCTGGCCACCACCATGACGGCGCCGATGGAGGACCTGCGTAAATCGCTCG
>DATAGN010000217.1:0-1752 GCA_036263715.1 Ramlibacter sp. | reverse complement strand
TTCGTCGGGTCCTTCAGGGATGCCGACTGGCCGCCCTTCACCTGCACCACCAGCTGGCCGCCTTCGACCTTGTAGCCGGTGGCATCGGCGTGCGAGCCGCTGGCGAGCGGCACCGCCTCGTCCAGGAACTGGCGCGCGCGCGCGATCACCTTGGCGCCACGCACTTCGTTGTAGCCCGGTCCCTTGTCGGCGCCATCGGTCTCGGGGATCACGTCGGTGCCGTACAGCGCGTCGTACAGCGAGCCCCATCGCGCGTTGGCCGCGTTGAGCGCGTAGCGCGCATTCAGGATCGGCACCACCAATTGCGGGCCGGCCTGCAGCGCCAGTTCGGCGTCCACATTGGCCGTGGTCGCCTTCACGCCCTTCGGATGCGGCGCCAGGTAGCCGATGTTCTCCAGGAAGCCGCGGTAGGCGGCCATGTCGCGGATGGGGCCCGGGTTCTTCTGGTGCCAGGCATCCAGCTGCGCCTGCAAGCGATCGCGTTCGGCCAGCAGCGCCGCGTTCTTGGGCGCGAGCTCGCGCACGATCGCGTCGAAGCCTTGCCAGAACTTCGCGTTGTCCACGCCGACGGTGGGCAGCACCTCGGCGTCGATGAAGCGCTTGAGCGCGCTGTCCACCTGCAGCGCGTGGATGGTGGTTTTCTCGGACATCGGTTTCTCCAGGTTTTCAGGATTCGAAGAAGGCGAGCACGTCGTCGAGGCTGTGGCCGGTGCGGGTGGGCTGCGTGTCCAGTTCCTCGAACGGGACGCGGTAGCGGTTGACCCACAGCGTGCGATATCCGTACCAGGTCGCGGCGAGCGCGTCCCAGGCGTTGCAGCTGACGAAGAGGATCTGGTGGGCGGGCTTCTTCACCGCCTGCGTGCCGAGCCGATAGGCATCGGGGTGGGTCTTGTACTTGCGCACCGCGTCGACGCTGATCACGTGGTCCAGCAGGCCATCGAGCCCGGCGCTGCGCACGGCGATGCCCAGCATCTCGGGATCGCCGTTGCTCAGGATGCCCGTCGTGATGCCGCGCGTCTTCAGCGCCTGCAGCACCTCCCGGTTCTCCGGAAAGGCCGACAGGTGCCGGTACTGGTTCATCAGCTGCAGCTCGCGCTCGGGCGTGAGCGCGAGGCCCAGGCGCTTGCAGGCGTAGCGCAGGCCGGCCTGGGTGAGGTCCCAGAACGGGCGGTAGTGCGCGCCGTCGTTGCTGGTGGTGACCAGGCGCGTGTATTCGATCTGCTTGTCGCGCCAGAGGACGGACAGCGCCTGCCCCTGCCCGGGGAACAGCTGCTCCGCTGTCAGGGCGACGCTGTAGACGTCGAAAAGCGTGCCGTAGGCGTCGAACAGCACCGCGCGTGGTTGGTCCATCGCGCCACTTTATTCCGAACCTCCTGCTGCATTGATGCCGCCGGAAGTTCGGAATCCGTGACCAGGAGTTAGCTAATCCCGCTCAGAAGGAGAAAATCCGTTCCGCATTGCGAGAGCGGACGGCGTTCATCTGCGCTTCCGGCAGCAGCGCCGTGTTGGCGAACGCTCCCTTGGTGTCGTGCACCCAATGCGGCCAGTCGGTGCCGAACATCACGTGCTCGTGGCCCACCACCGAGATCAGGTACTGCAGTGCGCCCGGGTTGTACGTGATGCAGTCGTAATAGATGTGGCGCAGGTAGTCGGTGGGCTTGCGCTTCATCTGGCGGCGCGAGGGCAGCTCCACCTCGTCGCCCTTTTCGAAGCGGCCCACCAGGTAGGGCAGGGTGCCGCCGCCGTGCGAGG
>DATAGN010000216.1:0-2983 GCA_036263715.1 Ramlibacter sp. | reverse complement strand
GCCGCAGCATGGCGTGGGCTTCGACGGCATCCTGCGCGCGCGCGCCGATCGCCTGCGCGGCATCCTCAACGGCATCGACCCGAAGACCTGGGATCCGGCCAAGGACCCGCTGCTGCCGCACAACTACGGCCCCGAGAGGATGGCGGGCAAGGCCCATTGCAAGACGGCGCTGCAGGCGCGCGTGGGCCTGCCCACCGACCGGTCGGCGATGCTGTTCTCGGTGGTGAGCCGCCTCACGCCGCAAAAGGGCATCGACCTCGTGCTCGGCGCCCTGCCGCACATCGTGCAATCGGGGGCGCAGCTCGTCGTGCTGGGCAGCGGCGATCCGGGCCTGCAGCAGGCGCTGAAGGACGCGGCGCAGAAGCACCCCAAGCAGGTGGCCGTGACGCTCGGCTTCAACGAGGGACTGGCGCACCTGATCGAAGCCGGCTCCGACAGCTTCCTGATGCCCTCCCGCTTCGAGCCCTGCGGCCTGAACCAGATGTACAGCCAGGCCTACGGCACGCCGCCGATCGTGGCGCCGGTGGGCGGGCTGCTGGACTCCGTGACCGACGTCACCGCCGACCCGGCGCACGGCACCGGCTTCGTGATGAAGTCCTGCGACCCCGCGGGCCTGCAGGACGCCATGGAGCGCGCGCTGCGCCTGTGGCGCGAGCCGCAGAAATGGAAGCGCATCCAGGCCAACGGCATGGCGCGGCACTTCGGCTGGGAAGACAGTGCGCTGCAGTACCTGGAGGTCTACCAGCGCGCGATGCTCGCCGCCAGCGGCCAGCCGGTGGTCGAGCCGGTCAGCGGTACTTCGCCGAGCTGATGAAGCGCGAGAAGGACTCGCACCACACCACCACCGTGTTGAACTGGTCCACCGGCGTGCCCGCGGGCAGCGGCACGATGAAGTTGTCGAAGGTCTTGATGTCGCCCACCGGCAGCGAGCGATTGCGCACCCGCTCGAAGGCCTCCGGACCGTCGACGAACTCCGGCACCAGGTAGAGGCGGTACGCGGGCCCGGGCGCCAGCTTGCCCTGCAGCGAGACCGCCGTGCGCGTGACGGTCACCTGCCCTTCGCCCCAGTGCAGCGCGTCGCTGCCGGCGAGCGAGCGCGAGAACTCTCCCCGGTACATGGCATTGCGCTGCGCTGCGGCGAGTTCGGCCGCGGTGGGCGCAGGCGGCGCCGCCAGGATCGGCAGCAGGTATACGCCCAGCGCGAATCCCATGGCGAACACGACCAGGTGCGTGGCGGCGAACAGCAGGAAACGCTTCATGGAACCATTCTCCTTGACCGTTCTTATCCCACAGCCGGGACGATGCGTTCTCCGACCATGTTGTCGCCAAGGAAATCGAGCAGGCGGCGCACCGCCGGCACCATGCCGCGGCGCGAGGGGAACACCGCCAGCACCCGCGCCACCGAAGGCGCCCAGCCGGCGAGCACCGGCACCAGCTCGCCGTGCCGCAGTTCGTCCACGCACAGGTAGTCGGGCAGCGCGCACATGCCCGTGCCCTGCACCACCGCCAGCTTCAGCGTCAGCAGGTCGTCGGCGGTGTAGACCGGATGGTGTTCCAGCGCGAAGGTGGCGCCGCGCGGGCCGAGCAGCTGCCAGGTGGCGCGCCCGTCGGCGGCGGACATGGCCACCGTCGGCAGGTTGCGCAGGGCTTCGACGTCGGCCGGCGTGCCGAAGCGCTGCAGCAACTGCGGGCTCGCCACCAGCACCGCGCGCGTCTCGCCCAGGTTCTTGACGACCAGCGAGCCGCTGTCGTCCAGGTTGGCGCGCACGCGCAGCGCCACGTCGACGCCCTCCTGCACCAGGTCGATCACGCGGTTGGTGACGACCATGTCGATGCGCACCTGCGGATGCGCGGCGAGGAAGCGCGGCAGCAGGGGGCCGATGGTGGTCTGCGCCAGCGTGACGGGGCACGTCAGGCGCACGGTCCCGCGCGGCTCGTCGTGCACGCGGGCCACGGCTTCGTCGGCGGCCTCCGCCTGTTCGCGCATGGCGACGCAGTGCCGGTGGTAGATCTCCCCGGCCTGCGTGAGCGAGAGCTTGCGCGTGGTCCGCTGCAGCAGGCGCACGCCCAGGCGCGCCTCCAGGTCGGCGATGCGGCGCGACAGGCGCGACTTGGGGACGTGCAAGGCGCGTCCCGCTGCCGCAAACCCGCCGCGATCCACGACTTCCGCGAAGAAGAGCATGTCGTTGAGGTCCTGCATGGGCCGATTGTCCTATGCATGGAACGATCCAACTCGAAATTGCCGACTTATCGCAGGGACGTTCCATCCCCACAATTGTCTCCACGGGCACTTCGCCCGAATCCACAGGAGAAGAAACCATGAAACTGCTTCACGTCGATTCCAGCGTCCTGGGCGGCAACTCCGTGTCCCGCCAGCTCAGCGCCCGCACCGTGGCCGAGTGGCAGGCCGCCCATCCGGCCACCGTCGTCGAGTACCTCGACCTCGCCCTGGATGCGCCCGCGCACCTCGATGCAGCGGCCCTGGCGCCGAACCCCGTTTCCGAGGCGCTGGTGAGCCAGTTCCTCGCTGCCGACGTCGTGGTGATCGGCGCGCCCATGTACAACTTCAGCATCCCGAGCCAGCTCAAGGCCTGGATCGACCGCATCGCGCAGGCCGGCCGCACGTTCAAGTACACGGCCGAGGGTCCGGTGGGCCTGGCCGGCGGCAAGACGGTGATCGTGGCGTCCTCGCGTGGCGGCGTTTACTCCAGCAATCCAGCGCTGGCCTTCCTGGACCACCAGGAGAGCTACCTGAAGGCCGTGTTCGGTTTCTTCGGCATCACGGACGTGCACTTCGTCCGTGCCGAGGGCGTGAACCTGGGCGAGGCGGCGAAGGCGGAGGCGATCGCCAATGCGAACGTGCAGATCCAGGCGCGCGTGGCGCCGGCGGCGAACGAGGAGAAGGCGGCGATCCGGGCCTGATCGCCAGCTTCCTCGCTGTCTGCCGACGCCGCGCCACGCCAGGCGCCGCACGGTGCGCGCC
>DATAGN010000215.1:0-9126 GCA_036263715.1 Ramlibacter sp. | reverse complement strand
CCTGGTGGACTTCCATACTTCGCGCGCGAAGCTCGCGGGCGCCTGCAACACGCTGCGCATCGAAGCCGAGGGCATCCACGGCGACAACACCGACGGCATCGGCCTGGTCTCGGACCTGCAGCGCAATGCCGGCGTACCGCTGGGTGGCCGCGACCTGCTGCTGGTGGGCGCCGGTGGGGCCGCCGCGGGCGTACTCGGACCGCTGCTGGAAGCGCGGCCCAGGCGCGTGGTGATCGCCAACCGCACCCTGGACAAGGCGCAGGCGCTGGTGCGCAGCCACGCTGCCCTGGCCAACGACACCTACGCCGACCTGCAGGCCTGCGCGCTCGACGCCGTGCGCGGGCGCTTCGACGTGGTCCTCAATGCCACGGCCACCAGCATGCAAGGCGGGGCGGTCCCGGTTTCTGCGGACGTGCTCAAGCCCGGCGCGCTCGCCGTCGACATGATGTACGGCCCAGCGGCCCAGGGCTTCCTGCAGTGGGCGCGCGAGCACGGCGCGGTGGGCCGCGACGGCTTGGGCATGCTGGTGGAACAGGCGGCGGAGGCTTTCCAGTTCTGGCGCGGCGTGCGGCCACCCTCGGCGCAGGTGCTGGCGGAACTGCGGCGGGAGCTGGAGCGATGAAGGCCGTGCTGCGATGGATCGCGCTGGTGATCTTCGCCTTCGTGGCGCTGCAGCTGTTCTTCGTCGGGCGCATCGCCGCCATGGCGGTCTTCGATCCGGAGTCGACGACCTTCCAGCGCTCGGAAGCCTGGCGCATCGCCACCGAGCGCGACAAGCTGCGCTGGCGGCAGCAGTGGGTGCCGTATGCGCAGATGTCGGACCACATCAAGCGGGCAGTGATCGCATCGGAGGACGGCAGCTTCGCCAACCACGACGGCGTGGACTGGGACGCACTGGAAAAGGCCTGGGCGCGCAACGCCAAGGCGGAGGAACTCGCGGCCAAGCGCTCGCTGCTGGCACCGGCCCGTCCGGTGAAGGCGCCCAAGATCGTCGGCGGCTCCACCATCACGCAGCAGCTCGCCAAGAACCTGCTGTTGTCCGGCGAGCGCAACCTGCTGCGCAAGGGGCAGGAGTTCGTGCTGACCATGGCGCTGGAACACACCCTGTCCAAGCAGCGCATCCTGGAGATCTACCTGAACAACGTCGAATGGGGCGAAGGCGTGTTCGGTGCCGAAGCGGCGGCCCAGCACTATTTCCGCAAGCCGGCGAGCAAGCTCATGGCCTACGAGTCGGCGCGGCTGGCCGTCATGCTGCCGCAGCCCAAGCGCTTCGAGAAGACGCCGGGCTCCGGCTATCTCGCCAGCCGCGCGTCCACCATCGTCGCGCGCATGCGCGACGCGGAACTTCCCTGACCATGCGCATCCTCGGCATCGATCCCGGCCTGCAGACGACGGGCTTCGGCGTGATCGATGTGCAGGGGCACGACCTCACCTACGTCGCCAGCGGCACGATCACGACCACGCATCTGGCACGCGGCGACCTGCCGGCGCGGCTGAAGGTGCTGTACGACGGCATCGGCCAGTTGCGCACGCGCTATGCGCCCGATGCAGCGGCCATCGAGATCGTGTTCGTCAACGTCAATCCGCAGTCGACGCTGCTGCTCGGGCAGGCGCGCGGCGCCTGCATCACGGCGCTGGTGTCCTGCAACATGCCGGTCGCCGAATACACGCCCATGCAGATGAAGCAGTCGGTGGCCGGCACGGGCAAGGCGGGCAAGGCGGAGGTGCAGCAGATGGTCAAGCGGCTGCTGCACCTGCCGGTGGTGCCGGGCAAGGATGCCGCCGATGCGCTGGGGCTCGCGATCACGCACGCGCATGCGGCCGTGGCGACGGCGCGGATCCAGGCCGCAGGCAACGTGGTCCGGCGCAATACCGGGACGTACAAGACGGGGCGGGTGATTTGAGTCGTCTTGCTCCCTCTCCCGCTTGCGGGAGAGGGCGGGGGTGAGGGCCGAGGCGCGCCAACACCCTCACCCCAACCCTCTCCCGCAAGCGGGAGAGGGAGTGGAACCGATCAAGCCAAAACGCGCTCCAGAAACAGCACCGCAAAGAACCCGAACGCGGCCAGCACGGTCCACTTCAGCGTGATCAATCCGACGCGCTTGTACTTGGGATCGCCGGTGCCCGCATAGAAGGCGAAGCACACCCCCGCTGCCAGCAGCAGCAGCATGATCGCCCAGCGGAAAAAGAGCATGCCTTACCAGGCGCGGGCCGGCTGGGCGAAGCCCGCTGGGGCCTGGCGCTCGTCGCCGAAGCTCACCACCTCGAAGGCGTCCTGGTCGGCCAGCAGCGCGCGGATCAGCTGGTTGTTCAGGCCATGGCCCGAACGGAAGGCGCTGTAGGCCGCCAGCAGCGGCTTGCCCAGGAGGTACAGGTCGCCCATGGCGTCGAGGATCTTGTGCTTGACGAACTCGTCGTCGTAGCGCAAGCCCTCCGCATTGAGCACGCGGTAGTCGTCGACGACGATCGCGTTGTCCATGCCGCCGCCCAGGGCGAGGCCGCGCGAACGCAGCATCTCCACGTCGCGCGTGAAGCCGAAAGTGCGGGCGCGGGCGATGTCGCGCGAGTAGTTGCCCGAGCTCAGGTCGAACTCGTAGCGCTGGCCGGTCGAATTGACCACGCGGTGGTCGAAGTCGATCTCGAAACCGAGCTTGTAGCCGTGGTACGGATCCAGCCGCGCCCACTTCCGGTTCTCGCCCTCGCCTTCGCGGACCTCGACGCGGCGCAGCACGCGGCTGAAGCGGCGCGGCGCGTTCTGCTGCTCGATGCCGGCCGACTGCAGCAGGAACACGAAGGACGCGGAGGAGCCATCTAGGATGGGCACTTCTTCGGCCGTGATGTCCACGTACATGTTGTCGACGCCCAGGCCCGCGCAGGCGGACATCAGGTGCTCGACGGTGTGGACCTTGGCGCCGCCGTTGGAGATGGTGGACGCCATGCGCGTGTCGGTGACCGCCTGCGCGTTCACCGGGATGTCGACCGGCACCGGCAGGTCGACGCGCCGGAACACGATCCCCGTGTCCGGTTGCGCGGGACGCAGCGTCAGTTCCACCCGCTGGCCGGAGTGGACGCCCACGCCGACGGCCTTGGTGATGGTCTTGAGGGTGCGTTGCCGAAGCATGGCCATAATTTTAGGCGGCCTGCCCATCCGCTGCACTTCCTTTACTGGATAGCCACATTGGGCTCAGGCCAGGACACGCCAGGAGGATGAACGCAGAGGACGCAAAAGTACGCAGAGGACGCAGAGAAGACCTTTTCAGGTATTCCTCTGCGTCCTCTGCGTAACCTCTGCGCCCTCTGCGTTCACCTTGCATGCAAGGTGGTGCCTCAGGCGCCGGTGATCAATCCGCCTGCTTGCGCAGGAAGGCCGGGATCTCGAAATCGTCCATCCCGCCACTGGAGAGCGCGTCCACCTTCGCCGCCGCCTGCGTGCGGTTGGTGCGCCACACGCTGGGCACGGACAGGCCGCCGTATTCCGGCTGGGGCGCGACCGCGGCGGCCGCCTGCATCTCGCGCGTGACGATCGCGCCGGGGCCGGCCACGGCGTTGTTGATCGTCGGCACGTTGAACGGCACGTTGTCGGTGCCGGTGCGCAGCACCTGCAGGGGCGGCGCGGTGCGGCGCTGCTGGCCCTGGCGGGACAGGCCCGTGGCCACCACCGTCACGCGCACCTGGTCGCCCAGTTCGTCGTCGTAGGCCGTGCCGTAGATCACGTGCGCGTCCGGCGAGGCGTAGGCGCGGATGGTGTTCATCGCCAGCTTCGACTCGGACAGCTTCAGGCTGCCCTTGGCGGCGGTGATCAGCACCAGCACGCCCTTGGCGCCGCTCAGGTCGATGCCTTCCAGCAGCGGGCAGGCCACGGCCTGTTCCGCCGCGATGCGCGCGCGGTCCGGGCCCGCTGCCAGCGCCGTGCCCATCATCGCCTTGCCCGGTTCGCCCATCACCGTGCGCACGTCCTCGAAGTCCACGTTGACGTGGCCGGGGACGTTGATGATTTCGGCGATGCCGCCCACGGCGTTCTTCAGCACGTCGTTGGCGTGGGCGAAGGCCTCGTCCTGGGTGATGTCGTCGCCCAGTACTTCCAGCAGCTTCTCGTTCAGCACCACGATCAGCGAGTCGACGTTGGCTTCCAGTTCGGCCAGTCCGTTGTCGGCGTTGGTCATGCGGCGGCCGCCTTCCCAGTCGAAGGGCTTGGTCACCACGCCCACGGTGAGGATGCCCATTTCCTTGGCCACGCGCGCGATCACCGGCGCGGCGCCCGTGCCCGTGCCGCCACCCATGCCGGCCGTGATGAACAGCATGTGCGCGCCTGCGATCGCCTGGCGGATGTCTTCCACGCAGGCTTCGGCGCACTCGCGGCCCTTCTCCGGCTTGCTGCCGGCGCCCAGGCCCGTGCCTCCCAGCTGGATGTGCTTGTGGGCCGAGCTGCGGGCGAGCGCCTGCGCATCGGTGTTGGCGCAGATGAATTCCACGCCCTGCACGCTGCGCTCGATCATGTGCGCCACGGCATTGCCCCCGCCGCCACCGACGCCGATCACCTTGATCTGCGTGCCCTGGTGGAACTCCTCGACTTCGATCATTTCGATGCTCATGTCTTACTCCTGATATACGTTGCAGTTGCCATGCCTGTCTTGTTGGGGTTGCGCTATCAACGCGGGAGCGGTGGATCGGTGCACCGACATCGCTCCTTTCTCGAATGGGGTGGAGAACCGCGAGCCAGCCAGAGCTTGTGTTCCATGGTCAGAAGTTCCCCACGATGAAATCCTTGATGCGGCCGAAGGCGGTCTTCATCGACCCGTTCTTCTGCGCCACCTTCAGCCCGCGCATGCGGCCCAGGCGTGCTTCTTCCAGCAGGCCCATCACCGTCGCCGCGCGCGGCTGCGCCACCATGTCGCCCAGCGCACCGGTGTAGCGCGGCATGCCGCGCCGCACCGGCTTGAGGAAGATGTCTTCGCCGAGTTCGACCATGCCCGGCATCACGGCGCTGCCGCCGGTGATGACGATCCCGGAGGACAGCACCTCCTCGTAGCCGGACTCGCGGATCACCTGCTGCACCAGCGAGAAGATCTCCTCGACCCGCGGCTCGATCACGCCGGCCAGCGCCTGCTTGGACAGCATGCGCGGGCCGCGGTCGCCCAGGCCCGGCACCTCGACCTGCTGCTCGGGGTCGGCCAGCAGCTGCTTGGCGTAGCCGGACTCCACCTTGATGTCCTCGGCGTCCTTGGTCGGCGTGCGCAGCGCCATGGCGATGTCGCTCGTGATCAGGTCGCCGGCGATCGGGATCACCGCGGTGTGGCGGATCGCCCCGCCGGTGAAGATCGCCACGTCGGTGGTCCCGGCGCCGATGTCGACGCACGCCACGCCCAGTTCCTTCTCGTCGTCCGACAGCACCGACTGGCTGGTGGCCAGCGGATTCAGCAGCAGCTGCTCTACCTCCAGCCCGCAGCGGCGCACGCACTTGATGATGTTCTCGGCGGCGCTCTGCGCCCCGGTGACGATGTGCACCTTCGCCTCCAGGCGGATGCCGCTCATGCCGATCGGCTCCTTCACGTCCTGGCCGTCGATCACGAATTCCTGCGGCTCCACCAGCAGCAGGCGCTGGTCCGTGGAGATGTTGATCGCGCGTGCGGTCTCGACCACGCGCGCCACGTCGGCGGGCGTCACCTCGCGGTCCTTCACCGCCACCATGCCGCTGGAGTTGATGCCGCGGATGTGGCTGCCCGTGATGCCGGTCCACACGCGCGTGATCTTGCAGTCGGCCATCAGCTCGGCCTCCTTCAGGGCCTGCTGGATGCTCTGCACGGTGGCGTCGATGTTGACGACCACGCCACGCTTGAGGCCGCTGGAGGGCGCCACGCCCAGCCCCGCCAGCTTGAGTTCCCCGCCCGGCATCACCTCGGCCACGACCGCCATCACCTTGGCCGTGCCGATGTCGAGTCCGACGACGAGATCCTTGTAGTCCTTGGCCATTGTTCCCTCAGTTCCCCAGCGCCGCCGTGGTGACGACGCCCCTCAACTTCACTGCGTATCCGTTCGTGTGCCGCAGGTCCGCGGTCACCAGCGCTTCCGGGCGGCGGCCGTACTTGGCGGTCACCTGCGTGAGCGTCTGCGCGAAGCGCTGGCTGCGCGCGAGCACTTCCTCGCTGCTGCCGCGCCCCAGTTCCACCACCGCGCCGGTGTCCAGGTGCAGCGCCCAGCCGCCCCGCCCCGTCAGCACCACCTGCTCGATGCCCAGGTCCAGCTTCTCCAGCATCGGATGCAGGCCGCGGTACATCGCCAGCACGTGCGCCGCGCTGCCGTCCGGCCCCACCAGGCGAGGCAGGTCGTCCTGCTCGATGTCACCCGCGTTCGCTTCGAAGACTTCGCCGAAGGTGTTCACCAGGCGCGACTCGGTGTCCGCGCCCCAGAAGGCCTCGGCCTTGTGCTCCTGCAGCTGCACCCGCAGCTTGTTCGGGAACTGGCGCCGCACCACCGCCTTGCGCACCCAGGGCACGTCCTCGAAAGCCTGGCGGGCCTGGTCCAGGTCCACGGTGAAAAAATTGCCGTTCAGGCGCGGCGCGACGTTGGCGCGCAGCGTCGCCGCGCTGTTGTGCGCCACGTCGCCCTGCACCACGATGCCGCCGATGGCGAACACCGGGTGGCGCACTGCCCACCAGCCCAGCGCCGCCACGAGCAGGCAGCCGCAGGCGAAGAACAGCACCGTGGCGGTGATGTTCATCAGCCTGACGTCCACCGGCAGGGGCAGCGCTTGTCTTCTCATGCCTTCGCGGCTCCTTGCGGCTGGTCCAGGCTGGCGTCGGCCAGCAGCTGCAGGCACAGGTCCTCGTAGCTGATGCCCGACGCGCGCGCCGACATCGGCACGAGCGAGTGGCCGGTCATGCCAGGCGAGGTGTTGATCTCCAGCAGGTACGGCTTGCGGGTCTGCGCATCGATCATCACGTCGACCCGCCCCCAGCCGCGGCAACCGAGCACGCGGTAGGCCTTGACCACCAGCTCCTGGATCGCGGCCTCCTCGCCTTCGGGCAGGCCGCAGGGCACCAGGTACTTGGTGTCGTCGGTGAAGTACTTGTTCTGGTAGTCGTAGTTGCCTTCGGGCGCGACGATGCGGATCACCGGCAGCGCCCGGGCGCTGTCGCCCGTGCCCAGGATCGGGCAGGTCACTTCGTCGCCGGTGACGAACTGCTCGCACAGCACGTCGCGGTCGAGGGCGGCTGCGGCTTCGACGGCGGCCTGCATCTCCCCCGCCGCCTTCACCTTGCCCAGGCCGATGGAGGAGCCCTCGCGCGCGGGCTTGACGATCAGCGGCAGGCCGAGGTCCTGCACCACCTGGTCCAGCAGCGCGGAGTCGAAGGCATCCTTGCGCAGCACCGCGAACTTCGGCGTCGGGATGCCCTCGGTGATCCACACGCGCTTGGTCATCACCTTGTCGATAGCCATGGCGGAGGCCAGCACGCCGGAGCCGGTGTACGGAATCCCCAGCAGCTCCAGCGCGCCCTGCACCGTGCCGTCCTCGCCGAAGCGGCCGTGCAGCGCGATGAAGCAGCGCTTGAAGCCCTTGCGCTTGAGTTCGACCAGGTCGCGTTCGGCCGGGTCGTAAGCGTGCGCGTCCACGCCCTTGGACTGCAGCGCCTTGAGCACGCCGCTGCCGGACATCAGCGAGACTTCGCGTTCGGCGGACTTGCCCCCCATGAGCACGGCGACCTTGCCGAACGACTTGGGGTCGATGGTGTCAGTCATGCTTCCCTCCCAGTTCGACGAGCTTGGCGGGCACGCCCCCGATCGAGCCGGCGCCCATGCACATCACGACGTCGCCGTCGCGCACCGTGTCGAGGATCGCCTGCGGCATGTCGCCGATCTCGCCCACGAACTGCGGCTCCACCTTGCCGGACACGCGCACGGCACGCGCCAGCGAGCGGCCGTCCGCCGCCACGATCGGTTCTTCGCCCGCGGAATAGACCTCCGCGAGCAGCACGGTGTCGGCGGTGCCCAGCACCTGCACGAAATCCTCGAAGCAGTCGCGGGTGCGCGTGTAGCGGTGCGGCTGGAAGGCCAGCACGATGCGCTTGCCGGGGAAGGCGCCGCGCGCGGCGGCCAGCGTCGCCTTCATCTCCACCGGGTGGTGGCCGTAGTCCTCGATCACGGTGAACTTGCCGCCGCCCTGCGCCTGCGGCACCGGCACGTCGCCATAGCTCTGGAAGCGCCGGCCGACGCCGCGGAATTCGCCCAGCGCCTTGACCACCGCGTCGTCGGGGATGTTCAGTTCCACCGCGATGGCAATGGCAGACAGGGCGTTGAGCACGTTGTGCATGCCCACCGCATTGAGCTTCACGTGCATGTCCGGCAGGGTGATGCCGTTGCGGCGCTGCACGGTGAAGTGCATCTGCGGACCCACGGCGGTGACGTCGACCGCACGCACCTGCGCTTCGGCGTTGAAGCCGTAGGTGGTCACCGGGCACTGCACCTGCGGGATGATGGAGCGGATCGCCTCGTCCTCGATGCACAGGATCGCGGTGCCGTAGAAGGGCATGCGGTGCAGGAACTCGACGAAGGCCTTCTTCAGGTTGTTGAAGTCGTGCCCGTAGGTGTCCATGTGGTCGGCGTCGATGTTGGTCACCACCGCCATCACCGGCAACAGGTTCAGGAAGGAGGCATCGGACTCGTCCGCCTCCACCACGATGTAGTCACCCGAGCCGAGCTTCGCGTTGGCGCCGGCGCTGTTCAACTTGCCGCCGATGACGAAGGTCGGATCGAGCCCCCCTTCGGCCAGCACGCTCGCGACGAGGGAGGTGGTGGTCGTCTTGCCGTGCGTGCCGGCGATGGCGATGCCCTGCTTCAGGCGCATCAGTTCGGCCAGCATCACCGCGCGCGGCACGATCGGGATCTTGCGCTTGCGGGCGGCCAGCACTTCCGGGTTGTCCTGCTGCACCGCCGTGGACGTGACCACGGCATCGGCGCCGATCACGTTGGCGGCCGCATGGCCGATGAAGGTGGGGATGCCCAGTTCCTGCAGCCGGCGCGTGGTCGCGCTTTCCGCGATGTCCGAGCCGGAGATCAGGTAGCCGAGGTTGCGCAGCACTTCGGCGATGCCGGACATGCCCGCACCCCCGATGCCCACGAAGTGGATGT
>DATAGN010000214.1:0-1925 GCA_036263715.1 Ramlibacter sp. | reverse complement strand
CAGCGTACCGATCGTGGTGTTCGGCAGCAAGGTCGTGCTGCAGCTGGTGGAGCGCTTCCCGCTCATCATCCAGGCCGGTGCCGCCGTGCTGGCGTTCACCGCGGCGAAGATGATCATCGGCGAGCCCCTGCTCGACGCCGTGTTCGACGCGCCGCAGGCGCTGGGTGCGGCGGCGCGCTGGAGCACGTATGCTGTGTGCATCGCGGGCGTGCTCGGCGCGGGCTGGCTGGCCAGCCGCGCAGCACGCCGTGCGGTCGACGCCGGCTGAAGGCCGGCGCGCAAGGAGGCTGCATGGACAAGGTGATCGTGTACCTGGACGACCCCGCGTATGCGCAGCAACGCATGCCGCGCGGTGCGGCCGCGCCCACGCACTGGGTGCTGGTGGCCTGCGCGCCGCGCATGACGCATCGCATCAGCAAGTGGGTGAGCCACTCGGCACGCGAGAACTGGCGCGCCAAGTGGGCCGACAAGCTGTTCGACCAGGTGGTGCCGCCCTTGCGCGCGCGCGGCGACGCCGTCACGCCGGTGCTGGCGCGCGGCCCGCTGCCGGAGCTGACGCGCGTGCTGATGGCGGAGCACGGCACCGAGCGGGTCCTCGACGTGCGCCGGCCGAAGGCGCCGGAGGGCGGCCCCGCCGCACCCGGTTCGGTGCTGGGCCTCGGATTGCTGCTGCTGGCCATCGACTAGGGCTCGCGGGACCGGGTGCTATCCTCTGCGCCCATGTTGAAGGTCGTGGTCAAGTGGCTGCTCAGCGCATCGGCGCTGCTGTTCGTCGCGTACGTGTATACCGGGGTGGAGGTGAAGACCTTCGGCGCCGCGATGCTCGCCGCGCTCGTCATCGGCCTGCTCAATGCGGTCGTGCGCCCCGTGCTGGTGGTGCTGACGCTCCCGGTGACGGTGCTGACCCTCGGCCTGTTCCTGTTCGTGATCAACGCCCTGGTGTTCTGGGCGGCCGCCGGCGTGCTGGATGGCTTCCAGGTGCGCGGCTTCGTCGCTGCGCTGGTCGGCTCGCTGATCTACACGGCGATCGGCGTGGTGATCGAGTCAGCGCTCGAGCGCCTGTTCGCGAAGAAGTGACTCCACCTGCCGGGCGCGGGTGTCGATGATCGAAGCCTCGATGTGGTCGCCGCCGCCGGTGCCTCGCCGCACCAGGTCCTGTGCCGCCTTGAAGCGGTCGAGGGCCGCCGTGTAATCGAGCTGCGCCACGCGCGACTCGGCTTCGGCCCGCACCGCCCGCACCGATTGGCCCTGCGCGGCCAGCGCATTGGCGAGCACCTGCCACGCACCCCCATCGCGCGGGTTGTTCGCCACCCAGGTCTGCAGCCGCTGCGCGGCATCGCGCGCCTGGCCGCCCTGGACCTGCGCCTGAGCGGACAGCAGCAGTTCGGGACGGCGCCGGCTCGAAGCCTCCACCAGCCGCAAGGCACGGGACGTGTCGCCCTGCGCCAGGGTGCTTTCCGCGGCCAGCAAGCGGGCGAGCCGCAGCGCCGCCGCGTCGTCGGCCGCCAGCGTCTCCAGTCGCGTGAGCAGGCGGGCGGACAGCGCCGGATCGCGCAGGCGGGCCGCGGCCAGCGCCGCGCCGTAAAGCAGGCCCGCCTGGCGGGCGCGCGGCTGCGAGCCGAGGCTGGGGCTGTCCGCTTCGGCCACCGCGGCACGCAGGGCGTCGACGCCGGGATTCGCCAGCACGCGGGCGCGGGCCGCCACCATGGCGTGCTCCAGCGTCGGCTGCGCCGGCGCGCGACCCGTGAGCTGCTGGCGGGACTGCAGGTCCGCGGCGCGTTCGCTGTGCATCGGGTGCGTGCGCAGGTAGGGATGGGCGCCGTTGTCGTTCAGGCGCGCGGCCTGCTGCAGCTTCTCGAACATGCTCACGAAGCCCTGCGGATCGAAGCCGGCGGCCGTCGCGACGCCAAGGCCGATGCGGTCGG
>DATAGN010000213.1:0-1697 GCA_036263715.1 Ramlibacter sp. | reverse complement strand
CCTACACGGGGCGCACCGGGCACCTCGTGCTGCTGATGCTGGCCCTGTGCGCTGCCTGGCGGGCTGCGCCGCGCCGGCTGCGCTTGCCGGTGGCGCTGGCCACGCTGGTGGCGGGCGTGGCGATCGCGAGCCTGTCCACCGGCGTACGCAACCGCATGGTGGAGAGCTGGGCCGAAGTGCAGGCCGGCAGCAGCGGCAAGCCGCTGCCGCGCGATTCGCGCGTGGAGCTGCTGCGCACGGGCCTGGAAGTCGTCGAGCGGCAACCGCTGCTGGGCGTCGGCTGGGCGCAGTACGCCGACACCTTCCAGGAGGTTTCGGCAAGGCGCCTGGGGAAAAACGCACCGCCGATCGCCTCGGAGAACCCGCACAACGAATACATCCTGCAGCTGGGCGCCGGGGGCGTGCCGGCGCTGGTGCTGTTCGTCGCGTGGCTCGCGTGGCCGCTGTGGCGGGTGCTGCGCGCGCGGCGGCGGCCCTCGCCCTGGCTGGGGGCGCTGGCGTGCGTGACGGTGGCCTTCGCCATCGCGGCGATCTTCAACTCCGTGCTGCACGATTTCGTGGAGGCGCACATGTACAGCGCGCTCATGGCGTGGCTGCTGGTGCGACGGGTGGAATCCTGAGCACCGCGATGCGATCGGTCCTGGTGGTCGTGACGCGCCAGATCGGCGACGTGCTGCTGACGACGCCGCTGGTGCGCGCGGCGCGCGAGACCTGGCCGCAGGCGCGCATCGACGTCCTCGGCTTCACCGGCACGCTGGGCATGCTGCGCGGCAACCCGGACATCAACACCTTGATCGAAGTCCCCGCACGCCCCGGCAAGGGCGGCACCCTGCGCCTGGCGCGGCGCCTGCGCGGGAAGTACGACTTGGCCTTGATCGCGGATCCGGGCGACCGGGCGCACCTGATCGGCTACATGGCGGCACGCAAGCGCTCCGGGCTGCTCTCCGCCGAAGGCGGCAGCAACTGGTGGAAGAAGCTCCTGCTGAAGCATGCGGTGCCGAGCGCGGGCGACCGCGGTGACGTCCACGTGGTGCGCGAGAAGGTGGAACTGCTCGCGCCGTGGCGGCCGGACGGCGGCGTGCCGGCCCTGGTGCCGCCGCAGGCGATGCCGCTGCCGCCGGGACTGCAGCAGCAGCTGGCCGCCGGCTACATCGTCATGCACACGCCGTCGATGTGGCCGTACAAGCAATGGCCGCTGGCGCACTTCCGCACGCTGGCCACCCTGCTCGCCACGGCGGGCAAGCAGGTCGTGCTGACCGGCAGCATGGGCGCGCACGACCGGACGTGCATCGCAGCGATGCAGGGCGCCGCGCCGCCCGGGTTGCTGGTCGATGCGGGCGAGCTGAGTTTCAACCAGCTGGTCACGCTGCTGCAGGGCGCCGCGCTCTATATCGGCCCGGATACCTCGGTGTCGCACCTGGCGGCAGCCTGCGCCACGCCGGTGCTGGCGATCTTCGGGCCGACCAATCCGCAGCGTTGGGCGCCCTGGCCTGCAGGCGCGTCGCAGGTGCAGTTCGTCCGGCGTGCCGAGGCGCAGACGGTGGGCAACGTCACCTTGCTGCAGTCGATGATGCCGTGCGTGCCCTGCGGCCGCGCGGGTTGCGAGGACCATCGGCAGAGCCCGACGGAGTGTCTGCCGGGGATCGAGCCGGGGCGGGTGGCGGCGGAGGCGCTGGAGATTCTTGGCGGGGCGCGCG
>DATAGN010000212.1:0-3526 GCA_036263715.1 Ramlibacter sp. | reverse complement strand
GACGACAAGCACGAGCCCAAGCGCTCGGCCACCGAGATCGCGCTGACCGAGCTGCACGCCGGCGGCAAGTTCAACCAGAACAGCTACAAGGTTTCGGGCGGCCTGCACGGCGTGGGCGTGAGCTGCGTCAACGCCCTGTCGTCCATGCTGCGCGTGGTCGTGCGGCGCGAAGGCAAGGTGCACGAGCTGGAATTCAGCAAGGGCTTCGTGGTCAAGAGCGGCGAGGTGCAGCAAATGGCCCACCCGCAGACCGGCGAGCACGTGCTGGTGCGCCCGATGCACATTCTGGGCGACACCGACAAGCGCGGCACCGAGGTGCACTTCCTGCCGGACACCGAGATCTTCCGCGAGAACAACGACTTCCACTACGAGATCCTGGCCAAGCGCCTGCGCGAACTCTCCTTCCTGAACAACGGGGTGCGCATCCGCCTGCTCGACGAACGCAGCGGCAAGGAAGACGACTTCGCCGGCGCCGGCGGCGTCAAGGGCTTCGTCGAGTTCGTCAACAAGGGCAAGCAGGTGCTGCACCCGAACGCCTTCACCGCCATCGGCGAAAGCAAGAGCGACCAGAACACGATGATCGGCGTCGAAGTCGCGATGCAGTGGAACAGCGGCTACAACGAGCAGGTCCTCTGCTTCACCAACAACATCCCGCAGCGGGACGGCGGCACCCACCTGACGGGCCTGCGCGCCGCGATGACGCGCGTCATCAACAAGTACATCGAGGACAACGAGCTGGCCAAGAAGGCCAAGGTGGAGATCTCCGGCGAGGACATGCGCGAAGGCCTGACCTGCGTGCTGAGCGTGAAGGTGCCCGAGCCCAAGTTCTCCAGCCAGACCAAGGACAAGCTGGTCTCGAGCGAGGTGCGCGGCCCGGTGGAAGACGTGGTGGCCAGCAAGCTCAACGACTTCCTGCAGGAGCGCCCGCAGGACGCCAAGATCATCGTCGGCAAGATCATCGAGGCCGCGCGTGCGCGCGAGGCGGCGCGCAAGGCGCGCGAGATGACGCGCCGCAAGGGCGTGCTCGATGGAATGGGCCTGCCCGGCAAGCTGGCGGACTGCCAGGAGAAGGATCCGCGCGAGTGCGAGATCTACATCGTGGAGGGCGACTCCGCCGGTGGCTCCGCCAAGCAGGGCCGCGACCGGAAGTTCCAGGCCATCCTGCCGCTGCGCGGCAAGATCCTGAACGTGGAGAAGGCGCGCTACGAAAAGCTGCTGACGTCCAACGAGATCGTCACGCTGATCACCGCGCTGGGCACCGGCATCGGCAAGGCGGCGGTGGAAAGCGGCAAGAGCGGCGTCGACGACTTCGACGTGGCCAAGCTGCGCTACCACCGCATCATCATCATGACCGACGCGGACGTGGACGGCGCGCACATCCGCACGCTGCTGCTCACGTTCTTCTACCGCCAGATGCCCGAGCTGGTGGAGCGCGGGCACATCTACATCGCGCAGCCGCCGCTGTACAAGGTGAAGGCGGGCAAGGAGGAGCTGTACCTGAAGGACGGGCACGAGCTCGACGGCTTCCTGCTGCGCATCGCGCTCAACGGCGCCAAGGTCGAAACCGGCGGCGCCACACCCACCACCATCACCGGTGACACGCTGGCGGAACTGGCGCGCAAGCACCAGGTCGCGGAGAGCGTGATCAACCGCCTGGGGGGCTTCATGGATGCCGAGGCGCTGCGCGCCATCGCCGACGGCGTGTCGCTGAACCTGGACACGGTGACCGAGGCCGAGGCGAGCGCGATCAAGCTGCAGGCCAAGCTGCATGAGCTCGACAAACTCACGAACGCGGCACCGGCCGAGGTGGCGGGCGAGTTCGATGCGCGCTCGGACAAGCCGATCCTGCGCATCTCGCGCCGGCACCACGGCAACATCAAGTCTTCGGTCATTACCCAGGACTTCGTGCACGGCGCCGACTACAAGGCGCTGGCCGAGGCGGCGGAGACCTTCCGCGGATTGCTGGGCGAGGGCGCCCGCGTGATGCGCGGCGAAGGCGAGCGGGCGAAGGAAGAGAAGGTCAGCGACTTCCGCACCGCGATGAAGTGGCTGATCTCCGAGGGAGAGCGTGCCACCTCCCGCCAGCGCTACAAGGGCCTGGGCGAGATGAACCCGCAGCAGCTGTGGGAAACCACGATGGACCCCACGGTGCGGCGCCTGCTGCGCGTGCAGATCGACGACGCGATCGAGGCCGACCGGGTGTTCACGATGCTGATGGGGGACGAGGTGGAGCCGCGGCGCGACTTCATCGAGACGAATGCGTTGAGGGCGGCGAACATCGACGTTTGACCGCCGCGTAAGGTCGCGCGGCGCGAGCCGAGCGGCCCATGAGCCGCCCCATGGACCTCCGCGACCTCGATCTCAACCTGCTGGTTGCCTTCGACGCGATCCTGGACACGCGCAGCGTCACGGCGGCGGCCGCGCGGCTCGACATCAGCCAATCGTCGATGAGTTACGGCCTGGCCAAGTTGCGCAAGGTGTTCGACGATCCCTTGTTCGTGCGCACCGCGACCGGCCTGCAGCCCACGCCAAGAGCGATGCAGCTGGCAGACCCGGTGCGCCGGGCGCTGGAGATCGTGCAGGGCCAGATCCTCAAGCAAGCCGACTTCGATCCGCTGAAGTCCACGCGGACCTTCACCCTGTCGATGAGCGACGTCGCCGGCCTGCACTTCCTGCCCGGCATCCTGAAGTTCCTGGCGCAGGAAGCGCCCGGCGTGAACCTCAAGACCGTGGCCGTCAGTCGCAATCACCTGGAAGATGCGATGGCCGCCGGTGAACTGGACCTGGTCATCGGCTTCTTCCCGGACCTGCGCAAGGCCGGCTTCTACCAGCAGTCGCTGTTCCACCACGGCTATGTCTGCGTTGCGCGGACCGACCATCCGCGCATCGGCAGCGAGCTGACGCTCAAGCAGTACGTGGCGGAGTCGCACGTGGTGGTGCGCCACGGCGGCCGCACCTACGAGGTGATCGAACGCTTCCTGGAGAAGAAGGGCATCGTGCGCCGCGTGGTGCTGGAGACGCCGCATTCCACCAGCGTTCCCTTCATCATCGCTTCGTCGGACCTCATCGCCGTGCTGCCGGTCGGAATGGCGCAGGCCTTCACCGAGTTCCCCGGCCTGAAGATCGTCTCGCTGCCCTTCGCCCTGCCCACCGCGAACATCAAGCAGCACTGGCACGAGCGCTTCCAGCACGACCAGGAAAACATGTGGCTGCGCCAGCGGATCGCGCAGACCTTCACGGTGCAGTGAAAGAAAGCCCTGGATCCCCGCCTGCGCGGGGATGACGGCGCGCTCCCCGCCTGCGCGGGGATGACGGCGCGCCGGCCTACTTCTCCGCGCTGGCGATCAGCTGCTTGAGGAAGTTGCGCCCGGCTTCCACCAGCTCTTTCGGGATGCCCGCCAGGTAGTCGGCTTCGAAACGTGCGGCGCGGTCGACGATTGCATCCCTGCGCGCCACGCCCGCTGCTGTGAGCGTCAGCGCGCGATCGCCCGCGCGCAGCACGCAGCCATCTTCGATGAGTTCTTCG
>DATAGN010000211.1:0-5877 GCA_036263715.1 Ramlibacter sp. | reverse complement strand
CGAAGGACGTCCTGCTGTACCGCCAGGGCGACATCAACTTCATCGTCGACCGCGACCCCAAGAGCCAGGCGCACTACTTTGCCGCCGAGCACGGGCCTTCCGCCTGCGGCCTGGCCTTCCGCGTGAAGGATGCGCACAAGGCGTACTACCGCGCTCTGGAACTCGGCGCGCAGCCGATCGACCTGCCCACGGGGCCCATGGAGCTGCGCCTGCCGGCGATCAAGGGCATCGGTGGCGCGCCGCTGTACCTGATCGACCGCTTCGAGGACGGCAAGTCCATCTACGACATCGACTTCGAGTTCCTGCCGGGCGTGGACCGGCACCCCAGGGGCGTGGGGCTGAAGGTGGTGGACCACCTCACGCACAACGTGTACCGCGGGCGCATGGCGCACTGGGCCGCCTTCTACGAGCGCCTGTTCAACTTCCGCGAGATCCGCTACTTCGACATCAAGGGCGAATACACGGGCCTCACCTCCAAGGCGATGACGGCGCCCGACGGCATGATCCGCATCCCGCTGAACGAGGAAGCCGGCCGCACCTCCGGCCAGATCGAGGAGTTCCTCATGAAGTTCAGCGGCGAGGGCATCCAGCACGTCGCGCTGCTCACCGACAACCTGATGGAGACCGTCGACCAGCTGCAGATGAACGGCGTGCCGCTGATGACCGCGCCCAACGACATCTATTACGACATGCTCGCGGAGCGCCTGCCCGGCCATGGCCAGCCGGTGGGCGAGCTGCAGTCGCGCGGCATCCTGCTCGATGGCGACACCTCCGGCGGCCAGCCGCGCCTGCTGCTGCAGATCTTCTCGGAGACCCTGCTCGGGCCGGTGTTCTTCGAATTCATCCAGCGTGCCGGCGACGACGGTTTCGGCAACGGCAATTTCAAGGCACTGTTCGAGTCGCTGGAGCGCGACCAGATCCGGCGCGGGGTGCTGCAGGTCTCCGAAGCGTGAACTCCCCGCAGTGCGCGTGTGCTGAGTTTCAATTCTGGTGCGGGGCGTCCTAAGACACGCAGGACGCAGCCCCGTATGCGGCTCACGCAGACCTAGACGGCTTCACGGACTTGGCGGACGGGGCACGCTCCGCCGGTCCTACAGGTCTTGCACAGGCTGCGGCAGAACATGGGGCCGTAGCGCAGACCTCCACATCCACCCGGCTGCTGCAGATGCGCTCGAACAACCAGGAGTTTGAGATGAAAGCCGTTGTGTTCTGCGCCGCCCTCGCCACGTTCGCTGCCGCGCCTGCTTTCGCGCAGGATCTCGTCGCCCGCCAGGGCAACGACTCGGTGCGGCTGTCGGATGCCGCCTGCAAGAGCGAACTCGTCCTCAGCCGCCTCGAACCCGCCATCGCCTCGGAATTCCGCTCCGCCTCCGCCCTGTTCCAGGGCCAGCGCTTCCAGGCCTGCTGGCGCATGATGGGCAACGCCGCCTACCTGGTGTACGAAGACGGCGACCAGGGCGTGATCCCCGCCCACGAGCTCAAGCCGGACCTGTCCGCCTAAGCCGAATCACTGACCGCCTGACGGCGGAGGCAGCCCCGGCGGGGGCGCGTCATGCACTATCCTCCGGGCAACCACCCGAGAAGCGATGACGCGCGTCCTGATCGTCGAAGACGATCCCACCACCTCCGCCATGCTGGTCGCCCTGGTGCGCCGCCAGCAGTGGCACGTCCAGGCTTGCGAGGACCTCGCGTCGGCTTGGGACGCCCTGTGCGCCGCCCCGGTCGACTTCCTCGTGCTCGACCTGAGCCTGCCCGACGGCGAGGGCACGGACCTGTTGCAGAAACTGAGGCGTTCCCCGCCCGGTGAACTGCCGGATGCCAAGACGCCCGTCCTGGTCATCTCCGCCCGGTCGCAGCTGCGCTCGCGCCTGACTGCCCTGGACCTGGGAGCCGACGGCTACGTCATCAAGCCGGTGCACGTGGAAGAGGTGGCCGCGGTGATGCGCGCGCTGCTGCGCCGGCGCACCACCCTGTCGGCCGGCACCATCGTCTACGGCGACATCCTGCTGGACCCCAACAACCGCTTCGTCCAGCGTGCCGGCGCCACGGTGGAACTGACGGAGCAGGAATTCGCCGTGCTGCTCGCCCTGCTGGAAGACCGGCCGCGCGCCCTGAGCCGCGCCGACATCCAGGCGCGCAGCGGCAACCGCGTCGGCGACGGCAGCGCCGTCGAGGTCCATGTGCACCACCTGCGCAAGAAGCTGGGCGAGGACGTCATCCAGACGGTGCGCGGGGTGGGATACCGCATCGGCGAGGAACGCGCTAGTTCTTAAGGCTTAAGGAAAGCAGCTAGCTCGTCCGGAGGATTGTCTTAGCACGCGTGAAACGCGTCGCAGGACAATTCCTACATGCGCACACCGACCCTGCTTCCGATCCGCCGGCTCCTGGCGGCAGCACGCCGCAGCGCCGACGCGAACCCCGCCTCCTGCAGCAGTCCCGACCTGATCTACCGGCTGAGGTCTTGGCCGCGCCTGAAGGATGCGGTGCGCACCGCCGAGGTGTACCGCATGCTCTCGCTGATGAGCAACCAGCCGCTCAGCCGTCGCTGGTTGCAGTCGCACAGCAGCATGACGCCGCAGCAGCTGGACACGCTGCTGGCCGGGCTGGCGCGCGAGGGCGCGCTGGAAGTGATCGATCCCTCGCGCTTCGGCGCGGAGCCAGCGGTGGCGCTGCAGGGAGCCCGGTAGTCCCAGGCTACGGCAGCGGCGCGGGCTGGATCGCCGTGCGCTGCGCGAGGCGGTCCACCAGCCGCTTCATGTTGGACAGCGACGCCAGGTGCAGCGACACGAGGTTCAGCTCCCCGGCGCGGAACAACTGCAGCGCCGTCGCGTCGGACAGCGCGAGCAGCTTCTTCTCGTCGACCACCAGCAGGCCATTGACCGTGAAGCTGCGGCCGTCCACCAGGTCCGCCCGCGCATTCATCTCCGTCAGCACGCCGGCCTGGTCCAGCCGCGCACAGAAGGCCTCGGTGCGGACGTACTCGCGCTGGAAGGCCGTCAGGAAGTCCAGGGCGCTGCGCAGGAAGGGCGTGTCCTTGCCGGCGGCGTCGAACAAGGGCTCGCCCTCGGTTTCCGACAGCCCGCCGAACGCCTCGTCGATGCAGACGGCGAGCGACTCGCCCGGCAGCTCCGCCAGCACGAAGGGATAGCGGCGCACGAAGGCCGGCACGTAGCGGGCGTCCCAGCGATCGTCGTCGGCCACGAACAGGTTCTCGCGCGTGCGCAGCCCCAGCATCACCACCGGCACCAGCCGGCCCTGCGGCGAGCGGGTGAAGACGATCGCGTACTCCTTGCACGCCTCGCCGAATTCCGCCGCAGTGACGTAGAGCGAGTTCGCATTGCGCGCGAAGCCGAAGCCCGAGCCGGCCTTCACGCGGCGGCGGCGGTGCTTCTCGCGGTCCAGCAACATGGGCTTCTCGTAGTAGACCAGGTCGGACATGCTCGCTCTCCTCGGTTCGGTTCTCAGTCGCCGGCGGCCGCGTCGGCCGGCTCGCGCACGGCCTGCGCCAGCACCTTGTCGATGCGGCGGCCGTCGAGGTCCACGACCTCGAACACCCAGTCGCCGCAGTCGATGCGTTCGCCCGTGCCCGGCAGCCGGCCACTGACCGCCATCAGCAGCCCCGCCAGCGTGTTGTAGCGGCCCTTGTCTTCCTCGGGCAGGTCGCGGATCTCCAGCCGCGCCTTGAGCTCCGACACGGGCATCATGCCGTCGAGCAGCCAGGAGCCGTCCTCGCGCTGCGTGGCCCACGCATCGGTGTGCTCCGCCGGCTGCAGTTCGCCGGTGATCGCCTCCAGCAGGTCGTGCGGCGTGATGAGGCCCTGCACCACGCCGTACTCGTCGACCACGAACACCAGGCGCGCGGCCTGCAGCCGGAACTGCGCCAGCAGCTCCATGCCGGTGAGCGTCTCCGGCACGAACAGCGCCGGGATGGCATGCGGCTCGACGGGCCCCGCATCGTCGACGCCCAGCTGGATCAGCTTGGTGACGCTGAGCACGCCCACCACGTCGTCCAGCGAGCCGCGGCACACGGGATACCAGGAGTGCGCTTCGCCTTCACCGGCGCCGCGCAGCGCCTCGCGCACCGAGAGGCTCGCCTCGATCCAGCGGATGTCGGTGCGCGGCACCATCATCGAGGTGAGCGGCCGGTCGTCCAGGTGGAACACGTTGCGCACCATCTGGTGCTCGTGCTCCTCGATCACGCCCGCCTCGACCCCCTCTTCCAGGCTGTGCGCGATCTCCTCCTCGGTCACCGCGCGCGCGCTGGTGTCGATCGCCAGCAGCTTCAGGATCGCCTGGGTCGACGCCGACAGCAGCTTGACGAAGGGGCCCGCGGCCTTGGACAGCCAGCGCATCGGACGGGCCGCGAAGCGCGCGACGGTTTCCGGGTACAGCTGCCCGATGCGCTTGGGCACCAGCTCGCCGAAGATGATGGTCACGTAGGTGATGATGGCCACCACGATCGCCGTGGCGGTGACCGGCGCCGCGCGCGGCGGCACGCCCACGCCCTGCAGCCATTGCGCCAGCCCGCCGCTGAACGCCGCCTCGCCGATGATGCCGTTGATGACGCCGATGGAGGTGATGCCCACCTGCACGGTGGAGAGGAACTGCGTCGGCTCGTCCAGCAGCTTGAGCGCGGCGCGCGCGCCGCCGTCGCCCTCCTCGGCCAGCGCCGCGAGCCTGCCCCTGCGCGTGGTGGCCAGTGCCATTTCGGACATGGCGAAGAGGCCGTTGAGCAGCGTCAGCAGCGCGATCAGCAGGAAATCCATGAATGGGGACAGAATCGCAAGATCGCACTTTACTGCACGCACCAAGTGAGGCCGTGGCGCACTACCTGATCGGAGACATCCAGGGCTGCGACGCCCCCTTGGGCCGGCTGCTGGCGAAGATCGATTTTTCGCCGAGCCGGGACACGCTGTACGTGCTGGGGGACCTGGTCAACCGCGGGCCGGCGTCGGCAGCGGTGCTGCGGCGCCTGATGGCCCATGGCGAGGCTGCGCAGTGCCTGCTGGGCAACCACGACCTGAGCCTGCTGGCCGTGGCGCATGGCCACCGGGCGCCGCATCGCAACGACACCATGGACGACATCCTCTCGGCGCCGGACCGCGAGGCGATGCTCGACTGGCTGCGGCATCGACCGATGGCGCTCGAGGCGCACGGCATCCTGATGGTGCATGGCGGCGTGCTGCCGCAGTGGACGCCGGTGCAGGCGGTGTTGCTGGCGCGCGAGGTCGAGGAGGTGCTGCGCGGGCCGGCGCTGGTGGACTTCCTCGCGCAGATGTGGGGCAACCGGCCCGATCGCTGGGACGACGCGCTCACGGGCGCGGACCGGCTGCGCGTGATCGTCAACGCGTTGACGCGGCTGCGCTTTTGCACACCCGATGGCGCGATGGACCTGAAGGCCTCGGGCAGCCTCGACGCGGCGCCACCGGGGACGATGCCCTGGTTCGAGGTGCCAGGGCGCAGGAGCGCGGGCACGACGATCGCTTTCGGGCATTGGTCGACGCTGGGTTACCTGCGGCGCGACGACATCATCGCCCTGGACACGGGCTGCGTGTGGGGTGGGTGCCTGAGCGCCTTGCGGCTGTCCGATGATGGCCGGCACGAATTGGTGCAGGAGCGGTGCGAGCAGGCGCAGGCGCCGGGGGAGTGAAAGCTGCGTCATTCCCGCGGAGGCGGGAATCCAGGGCTCCCCAATGAAAAAGCCGCGCATTGCGCGGCTTCCTTCCGTGCCCTGGATCCCCGCCTGCGCGGGGATGACGCTATTCGGACTTGAACAGCGCCGCCACCTTGCGCTTGCCGGCCTTGATGTTCGCCGACACGCGGCTGGTCGCGGGCTTGGCGCCTGCTTCCCAGGCCGGCGCTTCCTCGCGCTGCGGC
>DATAGN010000210.1:0-1539 GCA_036263715.1 Ramlibacter sp. | reverse complement strand
CCCAGCATCCTGGCGGTGAAGGCGGACGCCAAGTTCGCCGACATGCGCGCGCTGATCGCCGAGGCGAAGACCGGCCCCGAAAAGGTTTCCTACGGCTCCACCGGCGAAGGCGGCATCTTCCACGCCACGGGGCTGGTGCTGGAAAAGCAGGCGGGCGTGAAGCTGCTGCACGTGCCCTACAAGGGCGCCGCCGAATCGATGAACGCGCTGCTGGCCGGCCAGGTCGACGGCGCCTTCGGCGCCTACGAGGAGATGAAACCCATGATCGACGCCGGCCGCGTGCGTCCGCTGGCGCTGTTCTCCCGCACCCGCCTGGCAGGCCTGCCCAACGTGCCGACCATGACCGAGATCGGCGTGCCCATCGTCCTGGACAACATGAAGGGGCTGATGGGCCCGGCCGGCATGCCCGCCCCCGTGGTGCGCTACCTGCACGACAACTTCCGCCGCGCGATGCAGACGCCCGGCTGGAAGGAGTACGTGGCCAAGTCCGGCCTGACCGAGGACTACGCCGACGGCCCGACCTTCCAGCGCGAGATCGTCGAAGCCTACGACCTGATCGGCAAGGCGATCGCCAGGTGATGCAAGCCTTCGGTCCGCAGACACAGGTCGGCTTCATCGGGCTGGGCGTCATGGGCGCCGGCATGGCGCGCTGCCTGCGCCGCAAGGGCTACGCCGTGCACGTGTTCGCCCGCCGCGACGATGCGGCGCAGCCGCTGGTCGACGCCGGCGCGGTGCGCGCCGCTTCGCCCGCCGACGTGGCACGCGCCTGCCCGCTCGTCTTCCTGTGCGTGTCCGACGACGCGGCGGTGGAGCAGGTCCTGTTCGGCGCCGACGGTGTCGCAAGGGGCCTGGCGAAGGGTGGCGTGGTGATCGACACCAGCACGATTTCGGCGACGTCCGCACGTGCGTTCGCGCAGCGCCTCGCGCAGCACGGCGTGACCTTCCTCGATGCGCCGATCTCCGGCGGCCAGCAGGGCGCCGAAGCCGGCACGCTGGCGGTGATGGTGGGCGGTCCGACGGATACCGTGGAAGCCTGCCGCGAGGTGATGCAGGCTTTCGGCAAGACGATCACCCACGTGGGCGAGGTCGGCGCCGGCCAGACGGTCAAGGCCTGCAACCAGGTGGCGGTCGCGGGCGCGATGCTCGGCGTGGCCGATGCCATCGCGCTGGCGAAGTCGCAAGGCGTCGATCCCAAGGTGATGAGGGATGTCGTCCTGGGTGGTAGCGGCAAGAGCTTCGCGCTCGAGCGGCATGGGCAACGGATCATCGACGGCGACTTCCAGCCGGGGTTTCGCGCGCGCCTGATGCGCAAGGACCTGCGCATTGCGCTGGAGACGGCGCGCAATGGCGGCGCCGACTTGCAGGGTGCGAAGCTGGTGGAGCAGCTCGTGGGCGAGCTGTGCGACCGCGGGCAGGGGGAGATGGACTGGAACCTGCTGGGGCTGCTGGTGCAGGAGAAGCGGGCCGGGTGAGCCTGCTACGATCCGCCTCCCCGAATCGTCATCCCCGCGCAGGCGGGGATCCAGGGCGTTGAAGAAG